>NZ_JAAHBQ010000113.1 GCF_020144665.1 Oscillatoria salina IIICB1
GAACCTTGGGTCTTAAAGCATTTAGACTGATTATCATCATCGATTAGTCGGATGATGTAACTTGATTTTTTTGCTGTTTTGCGATTTGGATGTATTTGTTGATTACAGACGCGATCGCTTCAGCCCGTCGTAGTTGATCCCGATAGACGCAATTCCATTCAGTGATGACGAGATTTTCGCGGATACAAACACCTAAAAGTCCCGTCGCATGATTAGAGCCATTTTCTACGTCTAATTCATTGTTCGCATTGAGATAAAATGAAGCAGTTCTCGCCCAAGCGATCGCTTTCACTCCAGTTAAACCACCCCCACGCGCGATCGCTAAAGCTTCAGGAAATCTGCGAGAATGAATTGGGCTAGCTTGATTGTATAGATCGGCGACGTTGATCACAGCTTCTAAGTCTAAATCCGGATTAATTCCCGCTTGATGCAAATCTGTCAGATGTGTAGCTAATTGCGAACGCGATCGCTGCAAACAAATTGCTTCTGCTTGAGAAATATTACCTCGACTGCGCCCTTGATCGCTACAAGGACCATAATTAGTAACTACATCACCCCAAGATAAATTACCTGGATCGGTATGTCCAAAGTAATATTTAGTTTGCTCCACATAAAGGGTATTATCTTCGATAAATAAGCGATAATTTCCCTCAGCAACCCCAATAGCTAGCATTCCTAACGAAATCGGAGTCGCAAACAAGGGAGAATGTACTTCCAAACTGCGATCGAGATTAAATTCACTCGTAGCTTTAGCTGTTTGTGTTGGTGAGTTAGTTGGTTGCGGTTGTGGTAGTTGCGGTGGTGTTTCTAGCAACTTAACAGGTAAAACTTTTGTTTGGGGAGAATTAATATTTTTTGCAGAATCATTACTAGATTTTTCTGGTAAAAGCGGAGAAAATTTGATTGCGATCGCAACTGTCCCCGCAACACCAACTAATGCTACTCGCGATAACCAAGCCCATTCTGACATGACAAGTAAATCTTAATAGGTCACACAAGCAATTATTCTAGCTTGTCTTTGTCGGGATTGGCGATTGGGGATTAGGAGATCTCAAATACCAATTAGCAAAAAGTAGTGATAATAAAAGCTAGATGAGAATAGAACTAGTAATGATTGACCTATACACTTTTACCACACCTAACGGACGCAAAGCCTCGATCATGCTCGAGGAAATCGATTTACCTTATGAAGTTCATAAGATCGACATTACCAAAGGCGAGCAATTTGCGCCAGAATTTGTGGAAATCAATCCTAACAGCAAAATTCCTGCTATCCGCGATCGCGATACAAATCTGACCATTTTTGAGTCTGGAGCCATTTTAATTTATTTAGCAGAGAAAACTCATAAATTTTTCCCTACAGAGAGTAAACAACGCTATCAAGTTTTGGAATGGGTGATGTTCCAAATGGCTAGCATCGGACCTATGTTTGGACAATACAACCACTTTTATCACTTTGCATCCGAAAAAATTCCTTACGCGATCGAACGCTACAAAAAGGAAACTTTACGCTTGTATGGAGTCTTGGACAAACAGTTAGCAAATTGCGAATATATTTGTAAAGATTACACCATTGCTGACATTATTACTTATCCTTGGATTGCTGCTTACGATTTCATGGAATTAACCCTCGATAATCATCTTAACTTAAAGCGTTGGTATGAAACAGTCAGCCAACGTCCTGCGGTACAAAAAGGTATGAATGTCCCGAGTTAAGTTTAATCTGAGGCTGCAAAAAACTATCTTGAGAAAAGTTAGGACTAAACTCCTCATTACTAACTGTTCGTAGTTAGCGCTCTTAGAAGAGGACTAAACTCCTCATTACTAACTGTTCGTAGTTAGCGCTTTAGCGCGCTTAAAAGAGGAATAAATTCCTCACTACTAACTATTTGTAGTTAGCGCTTTAGCGCGCTTAAAAGAGGACTAAAGTCATCACTACTAACTGTTTGTAGTTAGCGCGCTTAGAAGAGGAATAAAGTCCTAACTACTAACTGTTTGTAGTTAGCGCGCTTAAAAGAGGAATAAATTCCTAACTACTAACTGTTCGTAGTCAGCACTTTAGCGCTCTTAAAGAGGACTAAACTCATCACTACTAACTGTTTGTAGTTAGCGCTCTTAGAAGAGGAATAAAGTCCTCACTACTAACTGTTTGTAGTTAGCGCTCTTAGAAGAGGAATAAAGTCCTCACTACTAACTGTTCGTAGTCAGCGCTTTAGCGCGCTTAAAAGAGGAATAAAGTCCTCACTACTAACTGTTCGTAGTTAGCGCTTTAGCGCTCTTAAAGAGGACTAAACTCATCACTACTAACTGTTTGTAGTTAGCGCTCTTAGAAGAGGAATAAAGTCCTCACTACTAACTGTTCGTAGTTAGCGCTTTAGCGCGCTTAAAAGAGGAATAAAGTCCTCACTACTAACTGTTCGTAGTTAGCGCTTTAGCGCGCTTAAAAGAGGAATAAATTCCTCACTACTAACTGTTCGTAGTTAGCGCTTTAGCGCTCTTAAAGAGGACTAAACTCATCACTACTAACTGTTTGTAGTTAGCGCTTTAGCGCGCTTAAAAGAGGAATAAAGTCCTCACTACTAACTGTTCGTAGTTAGCGCTTTAGCGCGCTTAAAAGAGGAATAAAGTCCTCACTACTAACTGTTAGCGCTCTTAGAAGAGGAATAAAGTCCTCACTACTAACTGTTTGTAGTTAGCGCTTTAGCGCGCTTAAAAGAGGAATAAATTCCTCACTACTAACTGTTCGTAGTTAGCGCTTTAGCGCGCTTAAAAGAGGAATAAATTCCTCACTACTAACTGTTCGTAGTTAGCGCTTTAGCGCGCTTAAAAGAGGACTAAAGTCCTCACTACTAACTTATTTACTGAGTTGCAACGCGCCGCTTTTCTAACTCCGAAACCGTATCTTCATGCACTTCTTTACTAATCGGATAAAACCGACTTAAAACCAAACTAATTAACAAAGCTAAAATAGGTACTAAAGCAATAATTAAGCGAATTGTTAACATCGCTGAATCCGGTTGTAATGGTGCTTCTTGTCCCGGATGACTATGTACAAAACCCGACCAAGAAAGAATTTGTCCGACGAAAAATAAGCCTAATGCTAAAACTATTTTCTGAGAAAACATCATTAAACTATAAAATAATCCTTCTCTTCTTTGACCTGTTTTGAGTTCGTCCCAGTCTACTACTTCTGGTAATCTCGAAGGAGGAATTAAGTAAGCAGTTGCCATTCCAATTCCTGCAAAAATAGCTAAGCTATACATTAAATTTGTTTGTCCTGGATGTAGGGTAGCTAGTCCCACTTGGGCTAACATCCACATTATTGCACCCGACCCAAAAATTGGCTTTTTTCCTAGTTTACGACTTAAAGGTTCCCAAACAAATAATGCAGCCCAGGCTGTCCCTTGCATCACTAAAATTAGTTGCGCGATCGCTTTTGATTTTAGCTCTAAACAATTAGTGACTAAATATGGTAAAATAGAAGGTATGAGTTGCAGTGCTAGCCAAGAAAATGAGTAAATTCCAATCAATAAAAGTAACGGACGATTAGTAAGGGCGGGTTTGATTTGAGTCCAAAGAGATTCTGATTCTGTTGTCGGTAAATCATCTCTTTCTGATGTTCCTAGACAACACCAGAAAATAGAAGCTACGATAAACAATGCGCAAATTATTCCCAGGATGAAAAACTCTTCTTTGGGACGATCTAACCAGATATTTAATCCTTGCGCGATCGCTAAAACCCCAATTCCCCCTCCCAAGGAGAAACTAAAGCGATATCCGGTTAAGCGAGTGATTTCTTCTGTGTCTTCTGTTAAGTCTGGTAATAATGCTCCGTAGGGTATTTGATGAGTTGTCGCTGCAAAATTATAGCAAACAGTGACTACTGTATAATAAGCGAATTTTGCCCAATCTCCCTGAAAGGGAATTAACCACAATAAGAAAAAAGTTAGTCCAAAAATTGGCGCACTTCCTAATAACCAAAGTCGCTTTTTCCACCAACTTTTTCCCACGCGCAAACCACTGCTAGTATCACTCCAAACTCCTACTAACAGCATACTCATTGCACTAGCAATGTTACCAATTAATAACACTAAGCCTGTTAAATTGGCTGGTAAACCTGCTACATTGGTGAGGAAAAAGAAGCAAAAAACGATTAAAATATTTCCAGCCATTGATGCTCCAAGATCCCCGACACCATAAGCTATTCTGGTAGTTACTGGTAGTTGCTTGCTAGCTGGGATCTCGCTCATAATCTTCTGCTTAAAATTTCTTAATTATTTTTCAGTATCGGTGGTTAACAGGTTGGATGAATCTACAGAAAGAATGAAATGTACAGAGTAAAAGACAATCTCTTGATAGTGGTGGGTGAAAGAGGAAACGGGGAGGATAAAAATGCCGAAAAATCAACCACAACGCTTAATTGCCGCTTTCCAATCTTTTCTGGATACGTCTTTGGAGGCTACAATAGAAAAATCGCTGCATACTGACCCAAAAGCAGAAATTCTTAAACTTTTTCATTATGTTGCGGCTACAGTGCCAGCTTACCAGCATTTTCTGCAAGAACATCACATCGATCCTGCTGCTATTGAAACTTTTGCTGATTTCCAAAAGTTACCTCTTACCACAAAAAAGAATTATTTGCAAGGAAATTCTTTATCTGATTTGTGTCGTCATGGTAAGATCGAAAGTTGTGATTTTGTGGCGGTTTCGTCGGGATCTACCGGTAAACCGAGTTTTTGGTTGCGTTTTCTCAGCGATGAATATGCGATCGCCACTAGATTTGAGCAAATATTTCGTGATAGTTTTCAAGCAGACCAACGTCGCACCCTCGCTGTGGTTGGCTTTACGCTGGGTACTTGGGTGGGTGGGATGTATACCGCAAATTGCTGTCGTCACCTCGCAGCGAAAGGTTATCCTCTCACCGTCGTTACTCCCGGAAACAACAAAACGGAAATTTTCCGCGTCGTCCAAGAATTAGCAGCTTACTTCGACCAAGTGGTATTGTTAGGCTATCCTCCCTTTCTCAAAGATGCGATCGACACTGGCAACGCCCAAGGTATCGATTGGCGACCTTATCGAGTAAAATTGGTCATGGCGGGAGAAGTATTTAGCGAGGAATGGCGTAGTATTGTAGGTGAAGTCCTCGGTTCGACAAATTTCTGTTATGATTCTGCTTCTCTCTACGGTACAGCAGATGCAGGAGTTTTGGGTAATGAAACGCCTTTGAGTATTTGTATTCGCAGGTTTTTCAGTCAGCATCCCGACGCAGCGAGGGAGTTGTTTGGGGAGTCTCGCTTACCTACTTTAGTTCAGTATGACCCTCTTTCGCGCTTTTTCGAGACGCATGAGGGGACTTTGTTATTTTCTGGTGACAATGGGATTCCTTTGCTGCGCTATCATATCTCTGATGATGGGGGAATTATTAGTTATCAACAAATGCTAGAGTTTCTTCACGCTAAAGGTTTCGATCCTGTGGCAGAATTAGATTCTAGAGGCGTTCATCAGCTACCTTTTGTTTACGTTTTCGGTCGTTCTCATTTTACTGTGTCATATTTTGGCGCCAATATCTATCCTGAGAATGTTTCGGTAGGATTAGAACAAGCGGAAGTTAGAGATTGGCTGACAGGTAAGTTTGTCATGGAAGTTAAACAAGACAGCAAGCAAAATCCTTTCTTGTCGATTGTGGTTGAATTAGCACCCGATATCGAGGAAGATGAAGAGAAGAAAAACGCGATCGCAGTTTCTATTCTCGAACAACTACTGCGTCTGAATAGCGAATTTGCTAACTACGTTCCTCCAGAATACCAGCAACCCCAGATAACTCTCAAGTTAATGGGCGATCCAGAATACTTTCCCCTCGGTGTCAAGCATCGTTATACTAGGAAGGGATTTATTGACGCTCCACGCCCTAGAAGGACGTAGATTCTTCATTCAACGAATCTTCGTTGGCTAACAGGATTTCTCCAACCAACCAAGAGGAAGTTTCTCCTGAAGCGTAGATTTTCGTGCGCCCCACGATATATAAAGCTTTTTGCAGAATGTTTATCGCCGCGTTCCAGTCCCGGTCGCAAACAAACCTACAATGATGACAAACATGAGTTCTCGTCGATAGAGATTTTTCTACTTTCTCTCCACAGTTGGAGCAGTTTTGAGAAGTATTATGGGGAGGAACAGCAATGGCTAATTTCCCATATTTGTCTGCAAAGTATTCTAACCATTGACGGAAAGTTGTCCATCCTGCGTCCGTTATCGATTTAGCTAGACGACGATTCTTCACCATGCCTTTGACATTCAAATTTTCATAGGCGACCAAATCGTTAGATTGGATTAAACGGAGTGCAATTCTCTTGCAATACTCTTCTCGTTGCCTACTTACTTTTAAATGCTTTTTGGCAGATCGCTGTCTTGCTTTGTGATAATTATTGGACTGTGGCTTTTTGCCTTTGCGGTACTTATTTGATTTTCTACGGTTGAGTCTATTAAGATGTTTTTCTGCTTTTCTATAGTATTGAGGGGCTACTTCTGTATTCCCCTGACTATCAGCAATGAAAAACTTCAAACCCACATCAATTCCTACAGCCTTCTGAGTAGGAGTTAAAGGTTTTACGGTATCTCTGGGGTCTAATTTAATCGAGAATTGGACATAATATCCGTCTGCTCTCCTGACAATTCTGACCCGTTTAATTTGCTCTGGCTGAAAGTATTGAATGTCTCTAGAACCAATTAACTTTAGTCTCCCTATTCCTTTTTTATCGGTGAAGGTGATATGCTTCTTGGTGCTTTCATCCAACTTCCAACCCGAAACTTTGTACTCTACAGAGCGTGAGTGCTTCTTGAACTTTGGATAGCCCTTTTTTCCTGGTTTTTGTTGTTTACAATTCTCGTAAAAGCGAGTAATTGCTCTCAGTGTTCTTTCAACCGCAGTTTGACAAGCATGGGAGTTTAAGTCTTTGACAAATTCAAACTCATTTCTTAATGCTGTGTTGTATCTAAAGAGTTCAGCTTTACCTACACCTCTATTATCCATCCAGAAGCGAAGCACTTTATTTCGCACAAACTGACTTGTCCGAATCGCCTCTTCAATGGCAGCTACTTGTTGTGGCTTTGGCTTAACCTTGTACTCCAAGACCAACATTTGATCCTGACCACGTTAGTATCAAAATGGTAGCAGATTCAACCCAAAATAGCAACAAAAAGCCGTCCTCCGCTTCGCTAAAGGACGGGGCTTGAAACCCAAGATTTTCGGTCAAGCGTAGCGCATCTTACCTCGATTTTTGGATTAATTACTCTATATTTTCGAGGGGGTTTAAGAATCGCTGAAAACCCTATTCTTGCGTAAAGTGCTACCAACCCCAGTCAGCGTAAGGTTTTCAAGCTCTTGAATGAGGTGCTTAATGAAACTTATTCTCAATTATTCGGCTTCTCCCTTGACCCCCGGAATTTTATGGGGTTATAATCCTCTCATACAGGGGGTTCTAGATCGACCCTCTTCTGACTTCTTCGGAAGTTGAATTAATGGAAACAAATGCCGAAACCAACTAAGACCAAAATAATTCCAACGCTTCTGACTTCTTCGGAAGTTGAATTAATGGAAACGATATGAAATCCGCCAGACACCGGCCTGAAAATATGCAACTTCTGACTTCTTCGGAAGTTGAATTAATGGAAACCAAAACTGGAACTTCCAGCAGCTGCAAAAACACACTTCTGACTTCTTCGGAAGTTGAATTAATGGAAACACGATCATCTTGTTTACTCTCTTTTATGAGAGTGTACTTCTGACTTCTTCGGAAGTTGAATTAATGGAAACTTGATAGTAAGCAACGGCTAGAATAGAATCTGTATTTTCTTCTGACTTCTTCGGAAGTTGAATTAATGGAAACACAATGTCGGCCTTGGTTTCTTCGATTAAAGCATTCCTTCTGACTTCTTCGGAAGTTGAATTAATGGAAACAAAATACATGTCCTGTCTCTTTTACCTGAATGTCCAATGGCTTCTGACTTCTTCGGAAGTTGAATTAATGGAAACAGGAAAAAAACGTATTTCTTTCCCAACTCAGAACGCACTTCTTCTGACTTCTTCGGAAGTTGAATTAATGGAAACAGCACATCGCCGGCCAGCAAATGTCATTGGTGTGCAACGATCTTCTGACTTCTTCGGAAGTTGAATTAATGGAAACCTCGGATCCGATTGGCCGGTTACCGTTGAGTAGCCTAACCGACTTCTGACTTCTTCGGAAGTTGAATTAATGGAAACAACAGGGCTGGTCGGCCATTTTCTTGGTATAAAAACTTCTGACTTCTTCGGAAGTTGAATTAATGGAAACTTCCTTGGCTGGGGTTTCGGTCCCCAGTTACTACAGCTTCTGACTTCTTCGGAAGTTGAATTAATGGAAACCATCAAAACGATCTCCCCCGTCTTCACGACGGATTTCCTTCTGACTTCTTCGGAAGTTGAATTAATGGAAACCACGCTGGGCGGCAGCGCCACCAGCGAAAAGGCCAGCAGCTTCTGACTTCTTCGGAAGTTGAATTAATGGAAACTTAAGCAGTAACCCTTGAAACCTGCTACCTGAGACACCACTTCTGACTTCTTCGGAAGTTGAATTAATGGAAACACTGCCTGGGCAACTCCAATAGCTACAACAAGACTTCTGACTTCTTCGGAAGTTGAATTAATGGAAACAGGGTTCGGTTGGTTAGGGTTCGGGTTCGGGTTCGGACTTCTGACTTCTTCGGAAGTTGAATTAATGGAAACTCTCGCGTTGTATATTCATCCCGCAAAATCGGGTGATCTTCTGACTTCTTCGGAAGTTGAATTAATGGAAACTAAAACGCTATTGGTTACACTCTTGTGTAACCGTCGCCTTCTGACTTCTTCGGAAGTTGAATTAATGGAAACTTTTCAACCCAGGGCTCAGCGAGCCCCTCAAGTTTTTCTCTTCTGACTTCTTCGGAAGTTGAATTAATGGAAACACTACAGTAATCCCGCCTTGCGGGCGTGGCTTGAGTCGTGCTTCTTCTGACTTCTTCGGAAGTTGAATTCTAAAGCATAATCCTCAGCATTCTTCTGACTTCTTCAGAAGTTGAATTCAGGGAAACCAAGTCAACATTTTATGTAGAGACGTTGCATGCAACGTCTCTACACAGTCATGATGCGTAGGAAAAATTATCGAGATCCTCTTCTTCAGCGCCACAAACCGCTACGATAAAGAAAGATTAACCAGACGACATAAACATGATTTGGCAAGAAATTTCCGGTGGTTGGGTGTTACTTCCCCGAAATCCTATCGGTATTGTACATTTTCTCGGCGGGGCGTTTGTCGCTACAGCCCCTCAAATTACTTATCGCTGGTTATTGGAAGAATTGGGGAAAGCTGGTTTTGCAGTAGTTGCGACACCTTTTCTCAATACCTTAGATCATACAGCGATCGCGCGAGATGTCCTCAATCGTTTCGAGACAATTCACCATCGCTTATTAGTGACGAATGCTTTGGAAAAACGGTATCTCCCCATCTATGGAATTGGACATAGTATGGGTTGTAAACTACATTTATTGATTGGAAGTCTCTTTTCCGTCGATCGCGCTGGTAATATCTTAATTTCTTACAATAATTATCCCGTGCGTCAAGCAATTCCTTTCGCAGCCCAATTTAATCTTACTCCGGTTTTCAATGTCGAGTTTACACCTTCCCCAGAGGAAACCAACGAATTAATCGCTGAAGCTTACCAAATTCGTCGCAATTTATTGATTAAGTTTACCAACGATACCATCGACCAAACGATTATTTTAAATCCTGTCTTAGAAACTAAATTTCCTCGCATGGTAGCCATGCAAACTCTACCTGGAACTCATACTACACCTTTAGCGCAAGATGTCAACTGGCAAGCCGGAAATGAATTTACTCCCCTCGATGCGATCGCGCAATTCGTCAAACAAAGCTTTTCTCGCGATCTTTATCGTCTCAAACAAGAAGTTTTGCGTTGGTTAAACCCCGTCGTTTTAAGTTAAATGAAATTTCGTTTTAACTATTGCCAAAACCTAAGTTTCTTGGTATTCTAATTATAGAAGTTTTCTTTATAATGGGAATCTGAGCAACTAAAAATCAACATCACCATCCCATTATAAAAATAATACCATGTCAGCCAATTAAAATCAACCATAAAAAATAACTTCTAACAAAAATTGCTTAAAGAATCATTACGCTTAACCATTGAAAAAGGCAAGTTTTAGCCGATCAACCACAGAGCATTTTCCCCCAATTTGGCTCGCACCAAAGCTGACCGAAACTAACAAATTCTCGGCAATTGTTCCCCACTCAACATATCAAGAATTCGATTTGCGCCAATGCGACTATTGAGGGTAACGAGTCCCGAAGAAAATGCTTGTACTGTACCAATCACACAAGCCTCCGACCCCATAATTTTCAACGCCCGATCGATAGCATTCTCAGGAACAAAAGCCACGAAACGTCCTTCATTAGCTACATAAAGCGGGTCAAAGCCTAAAATTTCACAAGCTCCTTGGACAGCTTCTTGCACGGGAATTTGAGTTTCATCCACAACCAGAGTCACACCAGCAGCAACAGCAATTTCATTTAACGCACTAGCTAACCCTCCACGAGTTAAATCTCGTAAGCAATGAATCTCAATTCCGGCGTTGAGTAATTGCAACACAGTTTCCGCAAGAGGCGCACAATCGCTAGTAATAGTAGTTTCAAATTCTAAGCCTTCTCGCACTGCCATAATCGCAATACCATGTCTACCTAAATCCCCATTGATTAAAATGGCATCCCCAGGTTGAACAGAAGTAGGGGCAATCGTGAGATGATGTTCCAGGATACCAACACCAGCAGTATTAAGATAAATACCATCTCCTTTACCGCGATCGACCACTTTTGTATCTCCAGTAACAATTTGCACATTTGCTGCCGTAGCTGCTTGTTGCATCGATCGCACTACTCGCCAGAGGGTTTCCATCGCTAAGCCTTCTTCAAGGATAAAACTAGCACTGAGATATAGAGGTTTTGCCCCTGCCATAGCTAAGTCATTAACCGTCCCATTTACAGCAATTGAGCCGATATCACCACCCGGGAAAAAGAGGGGATGCACGACATAGGAATCGGTAGTAAAGGCGATCGCCTTACCAGAAAGATTTAGGGTGACTGCATCATGTTGAATTTGCCGAGGATCGCCAAAAACAGGAAGAAACATCTGCTGAATCAATTGATTCATCAGTTTTCCCCCGCCACCGTGAGCGAGTAAGATCTGAGGATATTGCTGGATAGGAAGAGGACAATTGAGGGCAAAGTTGGACATAAATTGGTCAAATTGTTTTAAACTCTTTCTTGGGTTGACTGCTCCCCTCCCTCCGCGTTGCTAA
>NZ_JAAHBQ010000114.1 GCF_020144665.1 Oscillatoria salina IIICB1
CTTGTCAACTGATGATATTTAGATTTTTTCAATAATTTTTGTGACGCTTTTTTAGCATCAGGAATACAAGCAAAAGTCTGACGGCTTAATTGTCGGACTTTCTGCTCGGCTTCACGGGCTTCTTTGACCAGATTTTTTTCGAGTTTCTTTAAGTCAGATTCGCGACGCTTCTCGCTTTCAACTACTAACCATCTTTGTGAAATTCCCCCATAGGTTTTGGTGACTTCTTTGTAGCTATATCCTTGGATTTGACTAGGCTGAAGCTCTTCAGAACTGATATCTTGAATCAGTTTCTTTGCTAGTTTAATTGTAACTGGAACGCGACTTAGCCAAGAAATGCTTTGACTTAGTTGAAGATTTTCTTGGCTGTAAAATGCACTATCTACTACCATGAGACTGTCCCATTTTAATTGGGATTTGTAGTCCCTCATGAGCCGAGAAAATTCTTTGGTGTCTGAGTCATTTCCCTTGCCAATTTCTACCCATAATGGCACATCTCCATCGTTGCTACAAATCAAATTCATCATGAATTGTTTTAAGTCTGGTCGCTTATCCTTGGAATAGCCATAGGTGATTTTTACAACTGATGGTTGTTCTTCTTCTTGGAATTGGGGCGATTCGGTTTGATCTTGTCCTTGAACTTGGAATGAACTCGAATCTAAATGGACTGTTCCCACGTCAATTTGGTATTTTTTTACCACTTCCAGAACAATTGAGATAAAGATTTGATTTAATCCCGTTTGATACAGTTCATCTAATACTCTTCCCAAGCGTTCGTCATTCAAATATTCTGGTTTAATTCCTTTTCCCAATAAATGTTCTGTCGCTTTTCCTGAAAAGAAACGACTGAATAAATATAAGGGTGATGAGACTAATCCTAATCCATTCAAAATCATTCCTTTGACCACTTGACCCGCACTAATTTTCTCGGTTTTATGAGAGGGAATCAGTTCATTGATTTGGGAGACGATGCCAATTTCATCAATAATTCCCGCTACGAGACCTAAGTGGTCTAAATTGCTGACTTCAATGGACATAGATTAGCTGCCAAGTATCTTTTTCTCTCATTTAATTTTGACACCTCTTGCCCACTTTTTCCCCTTGACTTGACTCAGTATTTCTACTTAGCCCTACTTGACACACAACATCTTACATTTTGTCGTGCGGAATGTGGGCTGTAAGGTTGTAAAAATTACCACTGCTAATTAGCACTGCTAAATAACAATGTTAAATTTTCTAACCTTACAGGGGTCAGGCTAAGATGAGTAATAAGATAAATCCCAATCATGCTACAAGATAAGTTACAAAGGCACTTCAAGATGAGAAAGGTGAGTAGCGCTTGAGTAAAAAGCACGCCTAAGTCAATGAACCAAAGGAAAAACCAGACACAACAAGGATTACAAGGGACTTTATGCTTCTACAACTCGGAAAACGACAAATTGCTGTTGAAGAAGTAATCTCACTTCTGGAAAAATCTCAATTGCTACCGCAGTTGCAAAGGGAGTTGATTGTCGAACAGGCGATCGCGCCTTATCAGTGTACCCCAGAAGAAGTAGATCGTTTATGCGAACAGCTAGAACCCGAACGCCAGCGTCAGGGAATTTCTCAAGAAAAGTTACGAGCGATCGCTACTCGGAAACTGAGACTGGAAAAATTTAAACAAGCTAACTGGGAGCATAAACTCGGAGGCTACTTTCTCTCGCGCAAAGCTCAACTAGATAAAGTAATCTACCTGTTGCTGCGGACTAAAGAAGCAGAAGTAGCTCAAGAGCTTTATTTCCGCATTCAGGAAGACGAACAATCTTTCTCCGACCTCGCAAAGCAATTTTCCCAAGGTCCAGAAGCGAAAAATGGCGGTAAAATAGGACCGATCGCCATGAGCAATCTTCATCCGCGATTAGCTCAAATTCTCCGCAGCGTTGAACCAGGTAAGCTTGCTCCTCTATTTCGTTTAGAAAATTATTTTGTCATTGTCCGACTGGAAAAAATGCTTCCCGCTCAGTTAGACGAGCGTATGCGTCAGCAATTGCTCAACGAATTGTTTGAAACCTGGCTGAAAGAAAATCTCGACAAAGAAGAAAACGAGCTTCCTGAGACTCCCAAAGAAGAAGTACAGTTGGTTAGTGCGACAACTGAAGCACCTCCCCAACCTGAAGCAAAACCCGATCTCGAACAAGAAGAAGTAGCAGTAGAGGAATTAGAACTTCCCCCAGAATTGCAAGCTGAGGAAATTCCAGAAATTCCGCCAATGGAGGCAGAAATTCCCCCCCAAGAGTCAGTAACAACTACTAAGGCTGAATCAACTGAGTCAACAACAGTTGGTTTTGAAGATACACCGGAAATAGTCGAATTAGCTGACGAAACTCCAGAAACGCCTCGCACTCCTAATCACTGGCAAAAATTCTGGAACAATAAAATAGCAGTTAGATTAGCCGCTTGTCTGGTTCCCTTACTCATCGGTGGATTTTCGCTTTATTACTTAGCGAGTCCCGGGGGACAAAAAACTACAGTTTCGGCTGAAGCTGATGTCCCAGATACAGAAGCTTTCCGAGTTGCGGTTAATCACGCAATGACAGCCGCAAATCTGACTCAAGAAGCAAAAACTACAGAAGAATGGGATCGAGTAGCCAGTGAATGGCAACAAGCGATCGCACTGCTGAAGATTGTGCAAAATGACGATCATAATTATCCTCTCGCTCAAGAGAAAATTGGCGAGTATCAAGAGTATCTTAATTATGCTCAAGATAACGCTACCCAAGCAGTTGATGCTTTCCGCGTGGCTGTGAATAACGCAATGGAAGCAGCAAATTTGACCCAAACAGCCCAGAATAGCGAAGAATGGCAAAAAGTCGCCAGTCATTGGCAAGAAGCGATCGCCCTCATGAAAGCAGTTGAGAAAAATGACCCTAATTATCCTGTCGCACAGGAGAAAATCGCCGAGTATCAAAACTATCTCAACTATGCGAAAAATAATGCTTCCGGCGCTTAGCGAGCGATCGCTAGTAACCGATCGATGCAGCTACGTGAAAAGGTTATGCTAAAATGCCTTCGAGCTAGTGTATCCCCCTCGAAGTGGAAAGGACGCGATCGCTGGCTTGTCTGGTAATCTTGGGCAGCTTTAAAACCTCTTCAATGATGGAAAATTCTTCAATCGAACATTCTCAAACGAATCAACAGAGGTCTTTGCAGAACTTTGTCTACCAAATTATTCGCGATCGCCCCTGGATCTTAATTGGTGGATTATGGACGATCGCCGCGATCGCGGCTGCATACGGTTTTGTCGGTGTATTTAGCGCCGGAAAAGATCCCGAACCGCAAGTAATATCTTCCCCGACGACTACTTTTGAGGAAGTACAGCCCAGAGAATCAAAACCAAAACCCACCCCAAACACCGTACAATCAACTCCCAAAACCGAAAAACCTGTCGAGAGAGTTAACCCAGTCCAAACAGTACAAGAAGAAACCTTTCCTGTCTGGTTATTTGCTGGAATTATTTTCGCCTGTGGTGCGGGTTCTCTCTTCGTACTCAATAGCTTGAAGCCGAGTAATACCCGGAAAACGTTAGTTCGTTCCCAAACCAGACCAAAACCAAAACCAACAAAAGCTAAAATCAACAGTCCAGCACCCTATCGAGAGCGAACTAATCGCCCAAAAGTAAAAAAAAAGAAAAAAAAGTCTCGCCCCCCTGCTAAAGGTTCAGCGATCGCGAAACGCCCTCCACTCAAAGGTAAAAGTAAGCGCCCGAAATCTCCCTTATCTCGTAAATCATCTCCTCTCACCCCCAAACCGATGATTACTGTCTTACCTCCAGAAGAAGTTAATCGATTAGACCAAAAAGAAGAAAGTCTTGCCGATATGCTCGATCTACGCAAGCAACGTTCTCTTTCTTCCTTAATGGATCGACAAAAGTAAGGGGACTGGAGAAATTTTGAGAGAGGGAAGACAAGGGAGAATTGTTGGAAAAACTGGTAAGGTGCTAATCCCCAATCCCCACTACTGACTAGAAGTCTTCAAAAGTTCTTGCCAATCGGCGATCGCCGATTCTAACCACATCCAATTAGAAGCAAGGGCTTCGGGACGAAATTGTTCTGGTGCTTCCGTAATAACTTTTTGACGTAATTTTATGGCTTTATCATCAAGAAATTCTTGTTGATTTCCCGATTGATTTTCTGCTAATTTCCAAAGTCCTAAAGCCAGTCCAGCATAAGGATTTAATCGTTCTTCGGGTGGCAGATTTGCTGTTATTTCTGGTTGTTTTTCCATCAAATCAAGTGCATCATACCAAGCTTGTAAAGCCTCATTATATTGACCTTCAGAATAATAAGCAAAGCCTAAAGCATTTAAATAAATTACCGAATTAGCTCCTTGTTGAAAAGCTATTTCCCAGTAACGTCGCGCATCACTAATACTGTAATTTTCATTGCCAACTTTAACAAATTGCCAAGCTAATCTTCCCCGTAAAAAACTAATTTCTGGGTCGTTAAGTTGTTCGGGAGGAACCGCAGCTAAAGCCGCCTGCGCTTGAGGTAAAGCATTACGTTCTAATAAAGCAAGAACTGCGACTTCTCCTTGTTCGATATTTCCTTGAGAAAATTGTTCGATTGCTATTCCCGCAACGGTAGAAGTTTCTGCCGTTTCTAAATTAATAGTTGACGAAAGATCGGGTTCAGAAGTCTCATTTGGTACGGGAGCAATGAGCGGATTTGATAATAACTCTCTGGGGGTTGGTTCGCGGTTAAGAAAGAACCACAAACCGAAAACAGCGATCGCTACTAGCCCGGTTGCACTTAATAGCTTAGTAATTAAACCTTTATTTCGCCACCTACTAGGTGCTTTTTTCGCTGGTTGTGGGTTTGTAGTTGCTTCGGGTTCAACAGCAGTTATTTCTGGTTGAGAAACAGTTTCCTTATCTAGCTGAATATTTTCTTCCTCAACTGCTTCTGGTTGTTCAGAATCAACTTCAGTAATTGGGGAATTTCCCGAAAATTCACTCAATAAATCTCGAACTAAAGCTGAAGCTTCCTCATCATCCTCACCACTGCTGGAAAATTCTGCCAAGAATTCATCTTCATCTCGATCCTCAAAACCGAGGTCATCTTCTTCAGACAAATCATTTGGTAAACGTGGTAATTTATTAGCACGCTTGCGATCGTCAAAAAAAGAAGCAGAAGTCATGCGTTCAGAAGGCAAAAATAAAGCTTCTTCTTCTTCAGTTAGGTTGTCTGCTATCAATAATTCATCAGAAAATTCCGGACAATCCTCATCAGTCGGCGGTTCCAAATCAATCAAACTACCATCAAATTCTGGATGTAAATAAAGTACAGGTAAAGCCCAGTATAATTGGTTGGAACCATAAGCAGAAATTAAACCTTGTCTAGCACGACTGACACTTTTATCGATCGGATATCCTTGATTGATATTACGATAAAGAAATTTCGTCAAACTTAAGGCTACTCGATCGGGAATGCGTTCCGCCATCGCCAAAACAGCAGGAATACCCCGTTTAACCAAAGCTTGGGCTAAATTGCGTTCAGTAACGGATTCTCCACTTTCCTCAAAAGCACCGCGACAAGAGTTAAAGACAGCGAATTTAATCCCATTATTCACCAATAATCCGGCTAAATCATCGCCATAGATTCTCTCAGTTAACCCAGTTTGACGACTAACTAAATAGATATCACCACCAGATTCTCCCAAATTTGAGTGACCAGCGTAGTGAAAAACCTGATACGATCCTTGTTCGAGAGCTTGAGTAAGTTGCTCTCGTCCCGGTTGTTCGAGAATAGTTAACTCTATCGGTGGTAAATTGTTCGGTGGACTGTAGCGTAATTCCTCTTGCAACTCGCGCGCTTCCCGTTTTAACTCCAAACTTTCTCGATCGCTGGGAGCCGCGATCGCCATTAAAATTTTTAATGGTTGTTCTGGCTCTAATTTTGCCACTACTGCGGGATTGAGCAGACAAATATTCGGTTGATAACGAGAAAACGCAATATCAGTAACGCTAGCTAAAGGACGATCTTCGGCGTGGAGAACCTCCCAAGGTAAGCGAGTTGTCGCCACATCCTTAAATCCTAAACGCAAACGGATGTAAGAGCGTTGATTGTGAGCAATACCTTGCGCGATCGCCCAACTCTCCCGTAACTTACCATAAAACAAAGCCTGATAAAGTTGCTTACCAAAACTAACCAAATTCAGAGAAGATTGATTAGCCGTCTCCGACTCATCCGTCTCCGTAAAAATAAAATCATCTTCAAACCAACTATTACCTTGCAACAAACGCAACAAAGGGTCATTCATCAAATGCTTCGCTTGCGCTAACCATTCTTCAGTAGACCAAATTACCTTCTCCTCAGCAGGAGGTACTCCTGGTGCGACTTTCTCAGTCCGCACCAGATATTCATCATTTCCAAGGGGAGTTACAGAAAGCTGAAATTCCTGGGGCATTAAGTTCTCTATAGCTCAATTTCACGCCACGAGCAAAACTTCTCTTGTATACCTAGATTAATCTCAACCAGCGAAAGTTTCCACCAATTGTCATCCTGAAATTAGTTGTAGAGACATAGCATTGCTACGTCTCTACTTTGCCACAAACTCAAAGTTGAGAAATTGAAGTCACATCTTTTTAAATGACTTAACTTCTAACACAGGTCCAATCATCGCGAAAGTCATCACATCATCTCGCACTTCACCTTCAACCTTGACCTTTAGCCCCGATTTTTGCAAATCTGAAGGCGCATCCTTAAGTTCGTAAGTTTCGCCTTTATCAGTAACTAAAGCCCAAGTACCTGCACCCATTTCTTTGCGTTCGACAGTTCCCTTGACAGTAATACTCATGCTAATTTCTTCTCTCCTTGACTTGCCCAATATGCTAAACCAAAGCAGAGTAAAGCATTAACAATTAAGAAACTACGAGCAAAAAAGGCACTACCCAAGCCCCAAACGGCGGGGGAGACAAAAGCACTTACTCCCAAACAAGAAGCTACACCCAAAGCCGTACCGATCGCAAACCACTTCCATTGGGAATGTCCTAACAGTAGCACGACGAGGATAAAGGGAAGCAAAGCGCTGGCAAAAAATGGGTTTAACTGTACTGTACCTTGAACCGCATTTCCTAATTCTGGCAGAGAACTACCCATGACTCGGAAGGGCCACTGAGGTAAGTCAAAGATATAAAATCCTTTTAGGAAGAATAGCCCAGAACTACCTGTAACTAAACCCGTAGTCAGCGACCAACTCCAATTGAAGGGGAAATAGTTGCGTAAAAACCAAGCTAGCAAATAGGAACCGAGAACCATAACCACTTTCGGGATTAAGGCGATCGTACCACCATCAATCCAGAAACGCGGGTTGAGATAGCCATTATCGCGCAGCCAACGGAAGAAGTCGCGGAAGGTGATTTGCCCCTTCAAAGCTAATTTTACTGCCGCTCCTGCGTCTAAATGACCAGCACCAAAATGATTTAAGGGGTCTTCCTCAATTTTACGCACTGATTGTTTGAGAATTTGTAAAACCTCCGCAGGTTCTTCAATCCCACTAGCTTTAATTAAAGCAGCTACACCAGCAACGTGAGGTGCTGCCATACTTGTACCTTGAAAAGCTGCAAAAACATATTGTCCGTTACTCGGATCGATCGTTTCTTGCAAAATCTTACCAGCTTCGCTGCCACCAGGAGCAGAAATATCTACACCAGCCCCAAAGTTAGAATAAGGTGCTTTGTTACCTGACGCATCGATCGCGGCGACGCTAATTACGCGAGGATAACGGGCTGGATAAGCAGAAGCGTTTTGGTTAGCATTTCCTGCGGCTGCGACAATTACGACGTTTTTGTTGTAAGCATAGTTAATTGCTTCTTCCATGATGTGTGACGCACCGCCACCGCCTAAGCTCATATTAATCACATTTGCGCCATTATCGGCAGCAAATTTAATTGCTTCGGCGATATCCGCTACTTGTCCGCCACCACTAGCTGATAATACTTTTAAGGGCATAATACTGGCTTCGTAAGCGACACCAGCTACACCATAAGCATTATTTGTTGATTGAGCGATCGTACCAGCTACGTGCGTACCGTGTCCTTGGTCATCGGAAGCATCAATTTTATCATTGACAAAATCGTAGCCTTTGACTAATTTAGTCTTTTTCAGGTCGGGTACTTGAGTAACCCCAGTGTCAATAACTGCGACAACGACACCGCTACCTTTGGTTTCATCCCAAGCAGGCTCAACATTAATACTACGCAAATTCCACTGTTTCGCGTAATCTGGGTCATTAGGGATATCAAAAGCACGATAAATGTAGTTTGGTTCGATATATTCGGTATTTTGCTTCAAACTAGACTTTTTTAAAGCCTTGAGTAGCCTTTTTTTACCTTCAACTACATAGACATTATCCGCAACCGAAAATTCACTATTGAGGCGAGGGGTGAGATTATACTTTTGAGCAATATCCGCTAAATCTGACTGAATTTCCGTCGCTGGAATATCTTCCCGAAAGTCAAGTACAATCGAATCAAACTCGCCTTGGTTTGCCAAGCCTTTAAAATTAAACAAGGCAAACCCTAGCCCCACAACAAACAAACACAATAATAAGAATTTTCTCATAGCCACCATTGGCTCCACCAAGCGCACTTTGTGACTTCCACGATAACTCATCTAGTTGAGGAATGGCGAAACTCACGCTGTCGAGATGTTGCATTTTAGTCTCTACTTTGATAAGGCGCTAGCTAACTTAAACTTTAGCTAATACTTCTGCTACTGCTAGTTGTGGAGAAGTAACTGAAGTTGCTTCTGCATCAATTAGTTCCTTTACGCGCTCAAAAATTAAGACTTCTTTTTCTTCCTGGTCGGTTAATTTATCATAAAAATAACTATCTGTCAACCACTCAGCAAAGGCAATTTCTAGTAAACCATTTTCCTCTAGTTTTACCCGCCAATACTGGGAAAGTCTGTTATCTACTATTTCAAATAAAGGTGCTGGATTAGGAATTGGGTAATAAGTATAGCGATCGTCGCAAAGATAATACCATGTTTGCCCCCGTGTTGAATTGATTGCATAAACGACGTATTCTCGCTCTAGTGTTAAATCAAACTCAAGTTCTTTTGTATAACCACGAACTGG
>NZ_JAAHBQ010000115.1 GCF_020144665.1 Oscillatoria salina IIICB1
TAAGACTAATTGCAGTAATCCAACAATAACTCCGAGGATAACTAGCCAGATAATACCAAATACACCGAAAATTAGCGCCCCGACACCACCATCATTAGCCGCGATCGCGCCAGCTAAAATTAACACAAATAAGATTATAAAAAAGAGTACTGTTAAGGCAATTCCATAAAGAGTCATCGAAAGTTGGAAATTTAGTGATTCTCTTCCGTGAGCATCGATAAATTCGTCTTCGTTTTTTTTGATTAACCAGACAATTAATGGACCAACGATGTTAGTGAAGGCAAAAGGTGGTAAACCGATAAATGATAAGATTAAGCCAAGAAATGATGCTAAATGGCATAACATTGCCCAAGTACGGGCTTCTGGATTAAGAGATTGCACGATCGCTTACCTCGAATTTCGATATCGATACTCGTCCACGATAGCAATATTTTTCCCTCATTTCCCTCGTTCCCTGGCTCTGCCGGGGAACGCACCACAGAGGCTCTGCCTCGTCATTTTTGAAGCCCATTTCTAGGCTCCGCCTAGAAACGAGCATTTTTCCCTCGTTCTCCCCTGGTTCCCTCGCTCCGCCGGGGAACACACAACAGAGGCTCTGCCTCGTCATTTCAGCGCCAACAGATTGTCCAGGGAGGCGGAGCCTCCGAGGAGCATTTCTAGGCGGAGCCTAGAAACGAGAAATCAATCCTCAACCGATAGTTTCTCTTCCACCCACTGAATAACCTGTTTCCCCAAACGCACATTATTCAAACGATCGATTTCGCGAATCCCCGTCGGGCTGGTAACATTAATTTCCGTAAGATAGCCGCCAATTACATCAATTCCCACAAAATATAATTTATCTGCTTGCAATTTTGGCGCAAGTATGCTAATAATTTCTTGTTCTCGTGGGGTAATTTCGGTTTTGACGACTCGTCCGCCCACTGCCATGTTACCGCGAAATTCTTTACCGGAGGGAATGCGATTAACTGCACCGATCGCTTCGCCCTCAAGGAGGATAATACGTTTATCGCCTTCTTTGGCTGCGGGTAAATAATCTTGTACCATTACGGGTTCTTTGCCCCATTTTGTGCTAATCTCAATCAGAGAATTTAAGTTGCGATCGCTCTCATGCAAAAATAAAATTCCTTCGCCTGCTTTTCCTCCTAACGGTTTGAGGACTCCACCTTCTCTTCCTTCGATAAATTCCCGAATCACTAATTTATCCTGGGAGACAATAGTTTCCGGGATTACGTCAGGAAACTGCATTGCATAGAGTTTCTCGTTGGCTGCTTGTAAAGCGCGAGGTGAGTTGATAACTAAAGTTTTTTCGGGATCGAGTAAATCCAGGATTTGCGTCGCGTAGAGATAAGGTATAGTTACAGGTGGATCGGTACGCATGAACACGGCATTCATTTCCTGTAGCGATCGCCCAGTCACCTCAACCACTCGATACCAATTTTCCTGCGCCACCCAGCGATCGTCAATTAATTCGACAAATTCTAACTCGACTCGTTCCAGTAAAGCCCAAGCTTGACCCTTGACAATACTCAACTTTTCTGCTACAGTTACCCAAACCTCATGTCCCGAAGCTTGGGCAGCTTCCATCATGGCGACCGTAGAATCGTGACCGGGATCGAGTTTATTGAGAGGATCGATGATGAATGCAAATTTCACGCCTTTGTCCTTTTAATTTGAAAATCGCCTCGCCTCTTTCCATTTAACCTTACTTTTGAGCCAAAATTGGAACCAAGCAACTCGCTTGGTTCGTTGTCAAAGCCCAATTAAGCACTTTTTTGCAGCATAGGGTCAAGTTTACCTTCTGCTTCTAAGGCATAAAGATTGTCACAACCGCCAATGTGTTCTTTGTCGATAAAAATTTGCGGTACAGAAGTACGTCCATTAGCGCGATCGATCATTTCTTCTCTACCTTTCGCATCGCCGTCAATGCAATATTCAGTATAGTCTACACCTTTCCTGTCTAATAAACCTTTGGCGCGAATGCAGAAAGGACAGCGACTCCAAGTGTAAATTTCTACGTTTGCCATCGTTAATTCCTCAACTGTAAAGTTATATTTCAATTTTAACTGGTGCGAAGTCACTGCCAGCCAAAATCGCACTTGACAAACTCGTATAGCTGCTGATTATAAGGTGCAAAGAAACTGCGTAGTTCTTCGCGCAAAGCTAAATCGATTTCGTCGTAAGTTCCTTGGTTGTAAACTGGAAATTGCTGTTTTGATACTTGGGGTAATTCGAGAAATTCCGTTACTTGGTTGACAATTTGGTCGGGTTGTGAGAATAAATCTTCGCTTTTAATTATCAAAAATTGTTCTGGGGGAAAGTATTCTAGCCAGTATTGGAGATGAATAATGTAGAGTCCTGTTGCCAAATGATAGCAACTAAGAGTTGGCTTTTGAGTGTTGTTTTGGTTAAAAGAAGCTAGCTTTTCTGTAAGTTGTTGCATTTCGGCGATCGCTACTTTCTTAAAATCAGTTTCTTTTTCTGCCCCTTTGCGACGACGATGAGCATAGTGGGAATAAGCGCGATCGATGGGATTTCGCAATAATAAGATTAGTTTAGCATGAGGAAGAAGATTCTCGATCCGCTTTGGGACAGTGGTAGAGCGACAAAAATAATCGGGACTGGCTTCACCTACAAGTGAATTCGAGTTTGTCAACCATTGTTGTAAAGGAAAATAGCTTTTGTACCAAGAAAGTCCTTCGTCAAAATGATTATAAAAATAATTGGTTTCCTTGGCGGTAGAAAAAGCTATTTTCGGATGTGTAGCTAAATATTGAAATAAAGATGTAGTTCCACCTTTGGCTACTCCAATGATGATAAAATCCGGGAGTTGCCGGATTCCACTGGTGAGTCTGCGGTAGGTTTTCGATGCTCGACGACGAAGGTTATTTTTCATAAAGGTGAATAGATGAATTATGCTCAGGCAACACTAATCTAACTCAATTAAATTTTTGCACTAAATATCTCTCAAATAAGACACCATTTCTCTCTACTTGTTCTGTAGCATAGATTTCAAAGCCGAATTTGGCAAATAAGGGCTTGCTAAATTCGCTCGCTTCGGCATAAAGTCGCTTAATTTTGTTACTTTGAGCATATTCGAGTACAGTTGCTAATAAGCGAGAGCCAATTTTTTTTCTCAAATAGTTATAGTGAACATACACAGACGCAATGTGTCCCTCATTGGCTATCCCAGAGAAGCCTAAAATTGTCTCGGCTTCTTGGATAATAAAGGTGGTTGGTTCGAGGATAAATTTGGCAAATGATTCTCTCTGGGAGGGAAAGGATGCCCACATCTGTACTTGTTGGTCAGAATAATATTGAGGAGCAAGATGCAACACTGAATCTGTGTAAAGCTTGCCTAACTCTAAGATATCTGAGTTGGTTGCGACTCGAATTATCATAGTTACTCACAAATGCCAAATCTTCACAGAAAATATATATATTAATTCCAAACTGTCGGTTTATAATCTTATTGCTGAGGTAATTCCCATGAAGTTCGCCATCCTTACCACTGCTGCACTACTGACTACTGTTGGTTTTTCTGCCTCCCCCCTATTGGCGGAAAATATTCAACATACCAGTCAGTTGCTTTCGAGCAAGCGTTGTCCCCAATGCGAACTTAGCGGTGCGGGTTTAGTAATGGCAAATCTGTCTGGTGCTGATTTACGCGGTGCTAACCTCAGTCGCGCGAATTTGAGTCGGGCTGACTTAAGTGGTGCTAATTTAATGGGTGTTGACCTCAGTGGTGCTTCTCTCAATGGTGCTAACTTGGCTGGTGCTATTTTAATTGGCGCTAATTTGAATGGTACCGATCTGCGCGATGCTTACTTGATCGGTGCTAATCTAATTGGGACGAGTTTGAATACTGCTTATGTCCAAGGGGCGATTGGGATTCCTCACTACGCGGGAACGCCGGATAATTTTCACGCTTGGGCTTTGCTGGAAACCCAAAGAGGTAATTACCGAGCAGCGATTGAAAATTATAACAAAGCCTTGACAATAGACAATAAATATGCACCAGGTTATTTAGGGCGAGCGATCGCGCGTTACCGCCTTGGTGACGAACCAGGCGCAAATATTGATGCTCAAATAGCTGCCCAACTGTTTGAAATTCAGGATAATCCCACAGGTTTGCAAGCATCCCAAAACTTTATCAAAGCAATGGAAATCGCTAGCAATCCGCCCACGGCAAACGGTGGTTCTCAAATCGAAAGACTCTTAGGAGGAGTCGGTTCGCTGTTGCTACAACTACTTTTCTAAACAAACTGAGTCTAAAATCAACCCTCAGATAGATTGGCTTACGCCCAACGATTGAACCAGTTTGTGAGCTCGATCGCTCGCTAGGGTGATATTTTTCACGGCTCTTTCCGTTTTTAGTCATAGATAAATGTAGATAAATAGGCGATATTAATAGTATCGAATCTAGTTCGCAAGGGGGGACGCGAAAAATGATTGAAAGATTAATCCTAGCTTGTACAGTTACTTTATCACTTTACTTATTCTTGCAACTGGGTGGAAAACCCACTGCTCCAACTCAACTTGGAGAAAATTTGCGGACAACTCCTGCTCAAAGTATCAGCTATCTAGTCGATCGAAGATAGTTATGACGATAAGTAAACATTTGTGGCAGATTAATCAAGATTTAGCACAAATTTGTCTTCAGAACCCCTTCGTACAATCTCTAGCCAAAGGCGATCTTGCGCGACAGCATTTTGCATTTTATGTCGCGCAAGATGCCTTTTTTTTAACAGCATTTGCTCGCGCTTACAGTATCGCGGCGGCGAAAGCGCCCGATCGCCAAGGATTTTTCAGTTTCCACAACCTCGCTGATGGTGTTTTAGGAGAGTTACGCCTTCATGAAAGTTATGCGCGAGAGTGGAATGTAGATTTAGAAGCGGTTACACCCGCACCAGCTACCCAACGCTACACCGATTTTTTACTTGCTACTGCTTGGGGAAGTGATGTAGGTTTGACAGCAGTAGCGATGACTCCCTGTATGCGTTTATATGCCTTTTTAGGGCAAGAATTAGCGAAAGATGGTATTCCGACGCACGCATACGGCGACTGGATTCGCACCTACAGCAGTGGAGAATTTGAGGAGTTAGCACAAGAATTAGAGAGTTTATGCGATCGCTACGCCTCTGATAACGAACAAACTAACTCAACTTACCGCTATGCTTTACTCTGCGAGGAAAATTTCTTTACTGCGGCTTGGGAAAGCAATCTTTAGAAACAAACCTCTCCCCCAGCCCCTCTCCTGCAAGGAGAAAAGACTTAAAATTATTAATTACTCCCCTTTCCCTCGTAGGGAAGGGGGTTGGGGGGTTAGGTTAGACAATTCCTAGTAAAATTATCGAACAAATTAATCACTTCAGCCACGCAGATAAATCTCGATCGATCAATTTTTCCAGCTTCAAAATATCACTCCGGTAAATTTCAATCATTTGCTTTCTTTCCTCTGGGGATAACTTGACTTTCTCAATATTTTTCTTAACTAAGCTTTCGCGAATTTTTTGCCTCGTTTCCAAAGGAAGAAATATCTTCAGCAACCGGGCTGCAAAACTTCTCACAGGATTCTTTTTCGTCAATAACTGATTCACAGCTTGGTTTTTCGGTAATCCACCTTCTCTACCTTTCTTACTCATATCGGGGACAAAACTGTCGTCAACTCCGACAAAACGAAACAAATCTTGCAGAAAACTTGCTGCATCTTTACACAAGTCATCAAAAAGCAAAATTTTGATTTGCTTGCGATCGAATGCTTCAAAAAAAGGTAGTAATTCTGAGTAATAAAATCCTCGTTTCACGTGCTTATTTTCTGGAGAAATTAAGCCTTTGATATCTGGTTTTTCATTTCCCTCGCGCACGTGCATTTGATAATCAGAAAAAGCTCGCTCTGCTGGATCGCGCAAAATAGCAATTATTTTCACATCGGGAAGGAGATCGCGGATTAAACGAGCCGATTCTGGACAACTATAATAAGTTGTCGATATTTCGCCAATAACGCTGTTTTCCGGAGCATCTTTAAACAAAGCTTGATACTCTTCTAATTCCGTAATTGCTCCCCAACGTTTATGATTAGAACGACTCGGTTCGTTAATAAAAAAGAACGTTTCTTTTTGCGGACAAATATAGATTTGTGGATGCTGACTCAGATAATCATGTAACGAGGTAGTGCCGCATTTTCCGCCACCAATAATTATAAAATCTGGTAATTTATTCACGTTCATAAATTATCTAAATTAACTGTTATTTTATCATTAAATTGTTATTTATTTAAGCTTATTTTTAACTTTTTTAACAATTTGCTGCCAAGAACTTTCTGGCTGTTTCGGAGGCGGATCTTGGGGCGGATTAGGATCGCCTAAATAACGGTAATGTTTCCAAATATCCCAATAGGGACAACCGGGTTCGATGCGAATTCCCGCCCAGTGTAAATATTGCAATGGTCGATCGACATTGGGATCGATTAAAATGTTACCTTGTTGTTGAAAATGTTTACTTCCTGCCCAACTTCCAGGGGCTTTTCCTGGACGACGTACGATATTAAATCGATTTTTTATGCGCTTAAGAATCATGTAATTAATGATAGGTTGATCGGAGGTTTTTTGGGAGAAATCAAAGTATTCCGGATGGGCTGCACATTCAGCAAAAGTGTCGTATAAATCTTGTTCAGAAATTAAGTTCTTTTTTGATGCCCAAAAACCACCATTAAAAATGTCTTGTATTTCGTTTTCACTAATTACGTTATCTGCGATGATTTGCTCGGTGAAAACGTTTTTAATTCCGCCACTATATTGATAGTCACAGCAGAGAAAATCGTATTCATAAAAGTAATTTAAGTTATCAATTATTTTCTCGAAAACAACAATATCAGTGTCGATATAAAGAAATTCATCGAAGTCGCCAAACCAGCAAGCTTGCTTGCGAAATTGATTGGGACGCGCAAAAAAATCTTTACCGAAAATATCGTATAATTTTTGTGAGAGACGTTCGATAAAGTCTAAATCTTCGTAAACTTTAACACCATAATCGGTGGCTAAAAGTTGCGCGAGATTCTGATAGTTATCATCATAAGGTATGAGGACGATCGCGGTTTCGGGATCGTAGTGACGAATACTATTTAATAGCGCGATCGCGTTTTCGGTTACTTTATCGTTAGCAGTGATATAAATCCCGCGCTTCATGAGTTTCTCCTTAACGAGTTAAGCCTAATTTTTTGAGTATTTTTGTCTTCAAACTGGGTGGTTGCTTATAGGGAATTGGTTTACCTTGAAATTGAGGGCGTTTTTCTGGTTCGTGCAGATAGCGATAATGTAAGAAAATATCTCGATAGGGGAAATCAAGATTTTCTCCCGCACAAACTTTTTTAAACAATTGCGAAGAAACACCGATGTAGTGTAAATAAGTTAAACGTTTTCCGCGATCGTAAAGAATGTTTTCTTCAGCTTGAAAATGAGGCGAAGTTACGCAGCAACCCGTTTTTCCCTCAGTTGGTAACTGAAGGGAAAAGTTATAAATTGACGCGCCCGAACGCATCATCATATAATTAATTAAAGTTTGGTCGGGAGCCATCGGATAGAGTATTTCGGCTTCTCCAGATTTGAGTTGCTCGATTAACCAGTGTCTTTTCTCAGCCGGAAAGAAATCTTTTTTACTCGCATAAAAGCCAGAACAAAAAATTTCTGTTTCTAATCTTTTCTGAGAAAACACCTCAGTTAGTTTCGGCGAATCAACAGTATAAATATGGCTTAAATCTTTATACTGAAAGTCATAAACGACGCAATCATTGTCCGTTAATTTGTCAAAAATAAAGTCTACAGATGACATTAATAAAGTATCGGCATCCATGTAGAGAAAGCGATCGAAAGGCGCGTCAAAAGCGCAATAACGACGATGAGTTCCAAAGCGATGATAGCCATTACTTCCCGCTTTTTGCCAAATTTGACGGGCGGTGGGATGAGTATCCCAAGCTGATTTAGCAAAGTCATCCCAACGCTGGATTGAGTCAAGATCGCCAAAAAGTGTTACATTCGGACGACGAGCAATTTCGGCGGCAATTAAGTTAGTATTCTCATCGTAGGGATAGACACAAATGGGCGTGTCTTTGCCCATAATTGTCTCAATGCTATTAAATAAAGCAATCAATTGGTCGTAGACGCGATCGTTGCCGAGGGTACAAATGCCATCCATAAATTTTGCATCTCAACTGGATAGATTGTAGCAAAGAAAATCTTGCTTGCGAATCAGTGTTTTTCCACAAAATCTGCTAACCAAGCAAGTAAATTTAATTTGTGGAGAATAATTTGTCTAGCTTCCGCGATCGCGTCCTTCGCTTCGTACCAAGCATCCGGATTTGCGGTCACTTCTTTAATATAAGCTAAACCTTTTTCATCTTGACTCGGCAAGCGCAAAAAACTTCCCGGTGGTAACAATTTATCTGCTGCCGAACCACCATAATAAATCGGCAAACACCAGCATAGCAACGCATCCCAAAGCTTTTCGCTGACATACAAATCATTATCAGCATAATTTTCGATCGCCAGATTATAGTAGTAAGGAGCCATTGCGTGCCATTTATTGCTTACACTTCCGTATCCATTCGCCCAGTCTGGCAAATTTCGCCCGTAAACGTCAAAATCCAGGTTACTTTCCCGTAACATTCGCAAAAATGCCAAACGCTGACGATGATTTGTTGTCCGGGAAATTCCTGAAGTAATCCAGGAACAAAGTTTCTCTTTCGCTGGGGGTTCCATGTCATTTAGTTCGCGAAAAGAATTACCCACATACCAAATCGCGGGCATATAATTCGGTTGGGGGGCAAATTCATCCGGACCAGAGACATAGCCGCAATAGTCAGTTGCGCGATCGTAATTAAGTTTATTCGTGGCGATTACTTCTGGTAAAGGTGGCTCTCGTAATAAATAAATAATCCGCTCTTTCGGGATTTCCTGCAACAAGGAAGGGATTTCTGGTTCAGTTTGAGTTACTTTTTCTTTCAAGCGCGAAAGTAGAGAACCTTGCGGCTTTTTTCTCCGACGAAAATCATATTGATACAAAAGTAAGAAATCTGGTTTTTCCGAATTTGCCAGCATTTGCATATTTCCCCAAATACCAAAAGCTTGAGGGGTTTGCTTCCACAACCAGTCACTTTGCTCGACACCTTTGTAGGTAGTCATCATCCCGACAATTTTTTTGCTCATAGAATTTTTTAGCGATCGTTAAATATATTTTTCCCCCTCACATAGTTTAACTAATACCAATTCCTATAAGTCAAGCTATAACCTCTCCCCCAACCCCTCTCCTACC
>NZ_JAAHBQ010000116.1 GCF_020144665.1 Oscillatoria salina IIICB1
AAAACATATAAGACTTGGTGTTATTATAAGTGGATCAACGATTTAAAGTGATATCGCTAATCATTAAGTCATGAAACGTACCGTTTCTATCCCCGTTGATTTACCCCGTGAGCGGTTTTTACCTCTCATGGGGTTTTGTGCTGATATTTTCAATCAGCACGTTGACTGGGCATTGAAGGAACGGACGTGGAATAAGAACAAAGCTCACCATGCTCTGTACGCTAACATCCGCTCCTCATATCCCGATATCCCTTCTGCTCTGGTGCAGACGATTCGGGATAACGCAATGGAGGCGGTGAAAGCTACTAAGTTTAAACGCAAGCCCCGTAAAAAGCCAACGTCAGGATTGCGTTACGACAAGCGCACTATGACCCTCAGAGGACAGCAGTTAACCCTTTCGTGTCTTGGTAAGCGGGCAAAACTCATCCTCGATGTGCCGGCTCATTTCCGGGAAGTCTTTGACAACTGGGAATTTGGCGGTGGAACGCTGACCTACACCAAACACACTCAGCAGTTTTGGGTGAGGCTAGTGTTTGAAGCGGAAACGCCAGCACATCAAGATGGCGATCTTCAAGGCATTGACCGGGGACTGTACCATTTAGCAGTTACATCTGATGGGCAGTTCTACAAGTCAAATAAAATTCGTGCTACGCAAAGACGGTATTTGCACAACCGAAAGACATTGCAGCAAAAAGGCACTCGTTCGGCTAAACGTCGCTTACGGGCGATGAGTGGTCGCGAGAAGCGGTTCATGCGAGATGTTAATCACTGTGCAACCAAGAAACTAGCTCGACAGTCTGACTACACAACGTTTGTGTTGGAAAACTTGTCAGGCATTCGTGCCAAACGGCGAGGTAAAAAACTCAATAAGCGGCTTTCTAGCTGGAGTTTCTATCAGTTTGAGCAATTCCTTTCCTATAAGGCTGAAGCACTTGGGAAGCGTGTCGTCTTTGTTGATGCCCGTTACACCAGTCAGAAATGCTCTCGGTGTGGGCATATCCGTAAAGCGAATCGCCAAAAGTCTCGATTCCGTTGTGACCATTGCGGCTACACGGCACACGCNCAGCGATGAATGTGCGAGACAATTACATTCTTTCCCTTGCTCAACAAGAGTCGGGGGAACAGGTTGCTGTCAACCAACCAGATGCTTCAAGATGCCAGCGCGTCATCGAGGCAAGCCCCCCTTGTGGGAGGGGTGAGTTGACTAAGTCCAACCCAGTAAACCGATACTTAAGTACATACTTTTGAAGCTATCAGAGATAGAAAAATAATCCCTCTTGAGACTACCTCAATGAATATCTCCACCAGTCAAAAACTAGTCACCCTGACCACTTTTGCCACCTTAACTATCTCTTTCCCCGTCGCAGCCGCCGAATTTCGCGCGATCGACGGTTCTAACAACAATCTGGCTAACCCTAGCTACGGACAAGCAAACACTGAATTACTCCGCCTCCTCGATCCAGCTTACACTGACGGTTACTCCTCACCCGCAGGGGCAGATCGCCCTAGCGCCCGCGCCATCAGCAATGCAGTTTCCAGTCAATCTGGTTCCGTAACTAATCCTCTTAATGCTAGCGACTGGTTATGGCAGTGGGGACAATTTATCGACCACGATTTAGGCTTAACTGAAGGACATCACGACAAAGAAGTAGATAATGTCCTCGTCCCCACAGGCGATCCTTGGTTTGACCCTTACTACACGGGAACCCAAGAAATCCAATTTAGCCGTTCTCTCTACAATACAGCCACAGGAACCGATCCCAGTAATCCGCGCCAGCAAATCAACGAAATCACCTCCTATATTGATGCTTCAATGGTTTATGGTTCAGATCCGATTCGGGCTGAGGCATTGCGAACGAACGACGGAACTGGGAAACTGAAAACCAGTGCAGGTGATTTACTACCTTTCAATACCGAAGGACTACCAAATGCAGGTGGAACAAGCGAAACCCTTTTTGTCGCTGGTGACGTTCGCGCTGGCGAACAAATTGGGCTAACCGCAGTGCATACTTTATTTGTCAGAGAACATAACCGTTTAGCTGAAGAAATTGCCGCCGACCCCACAACACCCAGCAAAGCAGCCGCCGAGGGACTTAGTGTAGAAGATTATATCTATGAAACTGCCCGAAAAATCGTCGGCGCACAAATTCAAGTTATTACCTACAATGAATTTTTGCCGTTACTTTTAGGCGAAGATGGCTTAGAAGCTTATAACGGCTACGACGCAACAGTAAACGCTAGCGTGAGTAACGAATTCGCCCATGCTGCTTTTCGTGTCGGTCACACAATGTTATCACCAGAGTTACAACGGATTAATAATGATGGTACTTCGCTGGGTAGTGTGGCGTTAAGAGATGCTTTCTTTAACCCGCAACCGATTTTAGAGTCAGGAATTGATTCGCTGTTGCTGGGTTTAGCCTCACAAAAAGCCCAAAATGTCGATACTTTGATTATTGACGATGTGCGGAACTTTTTATTTGGACCTCCCGGAAGCGGCGGTTTCGATCTTGCTTCTTTGAATATTCAGCGAGGACGAGATCACGGTTTACCCAGTTATAATCAAACTCGGATTGGTTTAGGTTTGGATGCTGTCAGTAGCTTTGCCGAAATTACTGCTGATTTGGAAGTGCAACAAGTTTTAGCCAGTGTTTATGGTAGCGTAGACGAGATCGATCTTTGGGTCGGTGGATTAGCTGAAGATAAGGTCAATAATGGTTTACTAGGCGAAGTTTTCCAGACAATTATCGCCGATCAATTTAGAAGAAGTAGAGATGGCGATCGCTTTTTCTACCTTAACGATGCAGATTTGCTGAGTTTAGTCCCCGATATCGGCGATACTACTCTTGCTGGGGTGATTCGTCGCAATTCCACGATTACCAATATTCAAGATAATGCTTTTCTAGTAGCTGAAACTCGAACTGTACCAGAACCGATGAGTATTATCTCTCTATTGGGCATTACTGCCGCAGGAGGGCTACTGAAACGACGCAAAGGTTAAAAATGACCTGGGGAGGGTTTTAGGCTCTCACTAGGAATATTTTTACAGCAGCGAACAATGAGCGAAGCCTATGCTAGCAAGGTTTTCCGAGAATGAGGATAGGCGTGACATACTCGTTCGCTGCTATCTGCTTTGGGTTGTCTTTTTCCTTCGATTCGACCTCAACGTCAAAGCTAGGTGTGGTAAATTATAATGAGATTAATTCTTAATTAGTTATATTTTAATCGCTCTTAAGGAAGAAACTATGTCACTAATTCATTGGGATAAGTCGGTACTTTCATTTCACCTAAAAGAAATCATCGAAGATGGTCGTGGCAACCATCCTCTCGCCTTAGCAGGATTGAGCGCGATCGCGATCGGTTCTTTTGTTGTCCCTGCGGTGACCAAATTAGGCAAACCTGTTCTCAAGGCAGCCATCAAGAATAGTCTATCTTTCGAGCGCACAAGTGTAGCTTTACCAGCGAACGCCTCAACCTCTGAATTGATGAAAATCTGGGAAGACGCCGCACTCTCTGCGAGAAACACCGGGCAGTTGGCAACTGAAAACGCTCCTCTTCAGGCTAACTCAAAACAGTTAACCAATTAGTTGTCTTGCATTTGTCGATCGGTATTTGCTGCCGCCATTAAACCTGCTGCCATACTAGCTTTTTTAGCTTGTTCAGTAGCTACTTCGGCTTTGGCTTCAGCAACAATATCGCCGATAACTTCTCCAGTTTCTGCTACTGCTCCTTTCGTTTTTTCATAGAAAGTAACACTACTTTTAAGTGCTGCTTTAGCAAGAGGTTTGACCAAAGGTATAATTGTGGGAGCTAAAATAACTGCCCCTACGCCGACAGCTACTGTCAAAACGGGATTTTTTCTGTAGGCATTCTTCATTTGCTCGGTAAGAGAAGGTCCGAGTTGTTTTTGCATGGGTGACATAATCTTAATACTCCTTCAATAAAGTTGAATTGGGGCTAATTTTTACCAAAAAAAATGGGTTTAAAGCCTCGCTGTTCTACGGCGACTTTGATTGAAAAGAAACTAGAAAGTTAGTACAATAGTTGATCGCGAGTAAAACGAAAATCTACGTGATTCTTCGCTCTAGTAGGTCGAAATCCCGGTAAGTAAGAAACAACGGTTAGATTGGCTCTAACGGCAGTATGACTAAACCACTGCAAGCTTTCTTCAGAGCGAGGAGCGTACTAAACTAGCTGAGTGATGGATGTTTGAAAGCATAAAACTAAAAAAAGTAAGCGCAATATATGCGGCTATATGTCAACATATTGAGCGTCTAGAGGCAACTTGACTGTGCCTGCAAGAGGAAAGAGAACTACTTGTGAATCCCCTCCCTTTAGCAACGCGGAGGGAGGGGAGTAGTCAAAGGAGTTTCCCTGAATGTTGTTCCTCTAACTGATGTACAACTAAAGGACGAAGACTATTGAGTCCCGCAGCGATCGCCGAACCATTATGGTTTAAAGCACCTAAAAAGGCGGTTGGCATGGAAACCCGAATTCCGGTGACGAAATCCAATGTCAGGATTGAAGCTGCCCTAGCAGGTTCTTTAGTAATCCCAAAGACAACTGTCGCTAATAGTAACGAAGGTAAGATTAAGCGATCGGCAATTTGGGCGGCATAATTTGCCATGCGAGTATCGTGTACGGGGGCATTTTGTAACAATGCCAGACTAGCAGCCGCACGAGTATTGTGTCCTACCCTGTCGGCACGCAGATAAATTTGCCCAGAACGAACTAAAGTGGAAGCATAAACCATAGTTCCCTCTTGGGCAACTATGGGCATAGCTTCCCCCGTCAATTGCTGTTGGTCAACCGTCGCTACACCTTTGATGACTTCGCCATCGACGGGAATTTGTTCTCCAGGATAGACAATCACGGTTTCCCCAGGTTCAACGCGATCGCTGTTAATTTGTAAGGGTTTTCCTTCCCTGATTACCCAAGCAAAATGTCCGATCGCATCGAGGAGATCGCTAGTTTGGATTTCTGTGGAACGAGCGGTGCGATCGCGAATCAAATCCCCTAATTCGTGTAGGGTAATCACTAAGGCTGGAGTTGCTAATCTTCCCTGTCCGTAACTCAAACCCACCGCTAATAAGTCTAAACAATCAATATTAATTTGGCGATCGCCAAAAAGACTTTGACTAGCTCTTTTCGCGATCGGTAAACTAAGAGTAACTAAACTAGCTAGAGCGATCGGGCGTAACCACACGAATCTGCTTTGATTGCTCAACCAACTCACCACTGTCGTGAAGACGGGTAAAGTGAGACTCGACCAATTTTCCGTTGCTGAGGTCGAATCTTTAGTTGCTTGGGCTGAAATTGACTGATTTGTCGCTGCTTTTTGGATTAAATTAGCCAAATGAGAAGCAATTTCTAAGAGCGAAGCATCTCGATAGCGATAATTAATCGCGATCGAAGCCGCAACACGATTAACCCTCACCTGATTAATTCCCGGTTGAGCCAATAAGAATTGTTGTAAATTAACAGCATAATCCGAGTCATTTTGCAAACGGTAAATGCGGAATCTAGCCCGACCGGGAAAATGATTAACTAAACAAGCTTCTACCTTGTCTCGATCGCTTATCGATAAAGAATTAGTCAAATATTTCTACTCCTCTACAACAATAATTACTGGTTGAAACAAAAAAATAGTGAAAAACCCAAGCTTTGAGAATTTTTCCGATTGCTAAATATAGAGCAGTTTTGAGTGACTTCCTCTTAACTTATCGCTTGAGAAACTGGATTTTCTTCTTGAATACTATTAATAATACCCATTAAACGCATACCCAATTCCCAATCCGATAATCCTTGATTATTGTAATTAATCGCAATCGAAGCTGCGGCACGATTAATCCGCACCTTCCTAACATATTCATCAGCATTTAAAGCCTGTTCTAAACGATGAGCAAAACCCGCATCAAGTGCTAGTTGAGGCATCCGCAAACGCACTCGTCCTGGAACAGCATGGCTAATTGCATAGCCTTGGAAATTAGGTTCTCCAATTGTATCCTCCGTATTGATATCATTATTTACATTAGAAGTATTACTTTCAGCCACCAGTTGAGGTGTTTGTTGTTTCAGTTGGAAAAAAATTTGACGCACTAAACTTGCGACTAACAAATTAACTAATAAAGCATTAGCTCCTCGCAGTTGAAATCGACTGGTAACAAATAATCCGAGCGCTACGGGGAGAATAGTTTCAATCTCGCCATGTTCTTTTAAAAATGCTCCCAATTGGGAAGCTGTATCTTCTGGAGAAAAGTTATTGAGGTCGTTGCTTGAAGTTGTTGTAGTCATTATTACTGGACTTGGCTCCTTTTATTAATAAAAAGTTGGTTGAGCATTTCAAAAAGTTAACGATTAGTTTCACAATTGTCTAGAATTACTGCATATTTAATTCCTGTCTGCTCAGAGGCAACTCGATCTTCTTCTGAATGGTGAATACCGTGAATTTGCGCTTTTGTCAAAGGGTTTTCAGGTAGCAGGGAAAAATCCTGATTTTGATAAGCTATATCTACCCATTCATAAAACTCAATCGTATCAGGATTACAGGAAGTACAGCCATGACAATGTTCGGGAATTGGTAACTTAGATATCCTACCTTTTTTAACTAACTTATTGAGCATTTGTCTGAGGGCATCTCCATCAATATGAAAGCGTAACTCCATTTCTGCTAAAGAAACACGATGATACTTAAAGACAAACTCTTGTAATTCTTTTAAAATCATTAGTACAACCTTGAAATTATCAAAAATCAGCGTGCGAGGTCTAGATTATGTTAGAAAAATTAAAACAAGCTCTAGTTGAAGCCCTTCATGATGAATACAAAGCCCGCGCTACCTATCGGCTAGTCATGCAAAAGTTTGGCGAAATTAAACCATTTATTAACATTCTTCAATCTGAAGAACGACATATTCAAGCCTTACTCTCATTATTTCGGAAATATCAAATTCCCGTTCCTGTGGATGACTGGGAAAATCGAATTCAAACCCCTACTTCAGTTTTGTCAGCTTGTCAAGCTGGGGTGCAAGCAGAAATTGAAAATGGAGAAATGTATCAACGGTTATTAGCTCTCACCCCAGAATATCCTGATGTCCAGCGCGTGTTTTTGAACTTACAAAGAGCCTCACAAGAAAATCATTTACGGGCATTTCAACGTTGCGTCCAGAGGTCAGGAAATAGTCACATCGGTCGAGGAAAAGGAAGATGTCAAAATCATGGCGGTCATCGTGGGAGAAGACATCGTTACTGTTAAGACTGTTGGCTCAAATTAAACCACTTTGAATCCTTGAGATCGGATTTTTGTAGAGACAAAGACTGCGTTCTTGTCTCTGCTGACTTTTATTGATTCATCGCCGTTGTTTCTTGAGTTCGGTTAGCAGCCAGATTCGCAATTTCGCGATCGATAAAAAAGATACCTTGTCCTTCTGTACCAATCAGTTTAATTTTGTCAAGAATACTCTTAAACAAAAATTCTTCTTGATGTTGTTCGGCGACATACCATTGAAGAAACTGAAGCGTAGCATAATCAGGTTCGGTATTTGCCAAATGTACTAAATCATTAATTTTACTGGTGACAACTTGTTCGTGTTCGTAAATTTGCTCGAACATTTCTGTCAAGGAATTAAACTCTGTTGGTGGTGCTTGCATCCCGCCAATAATTACCAAACCACCTGTTTCTTGGAGATAGTTAAGGAGGCGACGCATATGCGTCATTTCTTCATCAGCGTGTTGACTTAAGAAAGTCGCACAACCATCGAGAGATTTGTGAGCGCACCAAGAACTCATTTGGAGATAGAGATGAGATGAATAGATCTCTAGGTTGATTTGTTGGTTGAGGCGATCGATCGCTTTTTGAGATAACATGATTGCACTATTCCTTTTCAAGAGTAACTTTTAAACACGGGTTGAGGTATTGACAGTCTGCTGTTTGTTAGCAGAAAACCCACGGGGACTGCGAGATAGTTTGAGGAAGAAAATTGTTCCTACCATCGCTACTACTCCGCCGATAATCCAAGCGAGAGAAAAGCCTGGATGTTGAGGGAAAGTGGCAATTTGATAGAACATAGTCGCCACCCAGTAGCCTAACCCTGTTGTCCATAACCCGACTAACACTGTCCAACCTAAGTTAGTTTCGCGGTAAACTGCGCCTGTGGCAGCAACGCAGGGAAAGTACATCAAGACGAATAATAAATAAGCAAAAGCTGCTACTGTATTGTTGAATCTGGTTGCCATCTGTCCAAAAGTTCCGACGGCTACTTCTTGTTCGGTGGCGACAGTAGCTTGGTTTTGTACGTCACCAATATTTAAGCCGAGGGGATCGAGTAATTGGTTGCCAAGATCGGCTAAATTAGCAGGAATACTGACAAAAGCAGCAGCAATTCCGTCCCAAAAATCAAAAGCCTCTGCTGATTCTTCTTCTCCTACGTCTTCTTGCGCTAATTGACTGTAAAGAGAATCGAGAGAACCCACCATCGCTTCTTTAGCAAAAACTCCGGTAAAAATACCGACGGTAGCGGGCCAATTTTCTTGGCGAATTCCCATTGGGGCAAATACTGGGGTAACGGCTTGGCTAGTCGCTGATAAAATCGAATCTTGGCTATCTTGTCGCCCAAAAGAGCCATCAGTGCCAATCGAGTTTAATAAACTCAAAACCATTACCATCAAGACAATTACTTTACCTGCTCTGAGTAAAAATCCTTTGAGTCGATCCCAAGCGCGGATGATTACTCCTTTTAGTTTGGGAAGATGATAGGGCGGTAATTCCATGACAAAGGGCGAAGCTTCCCCTTGCATGATCGTGTTTTTCATCACTAATCCGGTAAAGATGGCTGCGCCAATACCGATTAAATATAGACCAAAAACCAGGTTTTGCCCGTTGCGAGGAAAGAAAGCTGCCGCAAATAGCGCGTAGACGGGTAATCTTGCTCCGCAGGACATAAACGGATTCATCATAATAGTCATGAGGCGATCGCGTCGATTTTCTAAGGTTCGAGTCGCCATAATTGCTGGAACGTTACAGCCAAAACCCACCAACATCGGCACAAAGGCTTTTCCCGGTAATCCCACGAAGCGCATTAATTTATCCATGACAAAGGCTGCCCTTGCCATATAACCGGAGTCTTCGAGAATTGAGAGAATCACGAAGAGTAAGCCAATTTGGGGAATAAATGTAGCTACTGTTTGAATCCCACCGCCGATCGCAGTTACGAATCCAATGAACCATCCAGGCGCATTCAAAGATTCTAACCAAGCTTGAGGGGCATCGACAAAGACAGTCCCAAAGGAAATATCGAAGAAATCGATAAATGCACCGCCAACGTTAATGGCGAGGAAAAACATTAAGTACATCACCACTAAAAATAGAGGAATACCAATCCAACGATTGAGGACAAATCGATCGATTTGGTCGGATTTGGTGCTACTCAAATTCCTTGATTGTCTGACTGAGCTTTGGATTAAGCTACGGATAAAGCCGTAACGACTATCAGCGACAATAATATCAATGTCTTCGTGTAAAAGTTGGTGAATCTTACGGCGATTTTCTACAATAATGCGGTCTAGTTCTTTTCCTTTGAGTTCAGGGGCAACTCGGTCTTCGTATTCGAGTAATTTTAGCGCGATCCACCGGGTAGAAACCTTTTGGTTGCGTCCTTTTTTTTGGACTAGGGGTTCAATTTGGTTGAGGGTATCTTCAATTACGGCAGGATAAGCCACCACTGTTGGCAGATTCCCCGGATTATCAATCAGTTGGTTGATTTGGCTTCTGAGGATTTCGATTCCTTCTCCCAGAAAAGCACTGATGGGAATGACAAAACAACCTAATCTCTGGGAGAGAACTTCGGTATTAATGTCTAATTCTCGTTCCCGCGCGACATCGATCATGTTTAGGGCTGTGAGCATGGGAAGGCGCATTTCCACGATCTGAGTGGTGAGGTAAAGGTTGCGCTCTAAATTAGAAGCATCGACGATATTAATTACTAAATCTGCTTCTCCAGACAAAAGATAATCTCGCGCAATTAATTCGTCGAGTCCCGTCCCTTCATCTTCTGCGTCTAAGGAATAGACTCCTGGCAAATCGACAACGGTAATTTCTACGCCTTCGTAGCTGTATTTCCCTTCTTTGCGGTCAACTGTGACTCCGGGCCAATTTCCGGTGCGCTGATTTGCACCAGTGAGATCGTTGAAAAGTGTGGTTTTACCACAGTTAGGATTGCCAATTAAGGCGATCGTGCGTTTTTTCATTACTTTAACTCCTAATTAATTTAAGGCTTCAACTACCAGTGCAGCAGCCTCGTCTTTACGCAAACTTAATTTGAAACCTCGCACGAGAATTTCTACGGGATCGCCGAGGGGAGCGACGCGGGTGACGGTAAACTCTGTACCAGGGGTTAAACCCATTGCTAATAACTTTTTCTTATAAGCTTTCTGAGTAGAACTGTCAGTGGCTTCGTAGCCAGCTACTTTTGCTTGCTGGTTGATTTGTAAATCTTTCAGGGTCGTTTTCTGGGTTTCCATGTCATTAACCTCTTGCACTTCGACAAGATAATCAAAGGGGCGATCGGAGACGAGTATTCGCTTTGCCATCCCACCGTCGATTCCGATGCGACTGTCTCCCAAACCGACAACAATATTGCCAGCAAGGTTTTGCAGCACTTGAATAGCCATTCCTGGAGCTAATCCCATTCCCAAGAGTCGATTAATCCCATCTTTGCTTTTATAGCCAGCAATCCAGAGGCGATCGCCGATTTCAGCTTTTGCTAATGGCATGATTGAGCGTTGTTCTGGGTTGCTAACTTCTCCAGTTTGATGACCTCGACGATTTTGATGGTGGTGTTGTTTATTGTTTCTCTTTCTACGAAATATTGTTCTTCTCCTGTTCTCTAATTTGCTTGACTTCACTCAAAAGGAATTCCTCAATGGTAAGTTAAGATTCATTAACTAAAACAACATTTTAGTTGTTGAAATTAATTCTCATTTATTTACCTTGATTTATGAATATCACAGTCAATTGACTGAGCCTCCATTCTTAATGATTTTATAATTTTTACACTTTTGCTTTTGATGAAAAGCTTTGAGGACAGCGATCTAGTTTAATCTCATCTCCGATATGAATTAACGATCGCCGGCATTTTATTGATATGAGTTATCATTAACTTAGCTAATCAACTAATCATTAAGTAGAATAATTTTAATTTATCTATTTGAGGCGGTTTCGATCGCACCTAACAAATATAACGAGATTTGAAACCTGGCGCGATCGCTACCGCTACACTAGAATACTGTTAAGAATTTTTCGAGTACAACAATTTTTTATGCACCGTATTGCTGCAACACCGGGAGGCTGGAATCCTAATTCTGAAGGAGTTATTTTTATTGAACAAACACCTGCACCAATTATTTTTTTGACTGCTGCTGATACGGATATTCAAACTTTAGCTGTGAGTTTAGCTTTTCTACCTGTTGATTTCCCGGAAATTCGGGCAGTAAATTTACTTCAGTTACAACAAGAATTAACTATTGATACCTACTCGGAAACTGTTTTATCTAAAGCTAAAGTAATTATTTTGCGTTTGCTTGGTGGTCGTGCTTATTGGGCTTATGGTTTAGAAGTAGTTAAGGAAATTGTCGCTGAAACAAAGGCGAGTTTATTTGTTTTGCCAGGTGAGGAAATACCCGATCCTAATTTGATGAGTCATTCGACTGTTTCCTTAGCAGCAGTTAATAAGTTATGGCGTTATTTCACTGAAGCTGGTGTGGAAAATTTTGTTAATGCTTTGCAATTTGTCAGCGATCTTTGCTTGGGTTCTAATTATCAACCTTCTTCACCTCAAGTTGTCCCTCGCGTAGGATTATATTCGTTTCAGGTTCGTAGTCAGCAAATTAGCGCTGAAGATATTCGGACTAAAGTCCTCACTACTAACTCGGAAGATAATAGTAGTAAATCCTCGACAAATCAGGTTCGTAGTCAGCGCTTTAGCGCTGAAGATAATCGGACTAAAGTCCTCACTACTAACTCGGAAGATAATAGTAGTAAATCCTCGACAAATCAGGTTCGTAGTCAGCGCTTTAGCGCTGAAGATAATCGGACTAAAGTCCTCACTACTAACTCTGAGGATAATAGTAGTAAATCCTCGACAAATCAGGTTCGTAGTCAGCGCTTTAGCGCTGAAGATAATCGGACTAAAGTCCTCACTACTAACTCTGAGGATAATCGGACTAAAGTCCTCACTACTAACTCTGGGAAAAAAGTAGGTTTACTGTTCTATCGCGCTCATTATTTAGCTGGAAATTTAGCAGCAATTGAGGCAATTTGTCAAGCCCTTGTAGAGAGAAATTTACAACCAGTTCCCGTTTTTATCTCTTCTTTACGGGAACCAGATGTGCAAACAGAATTATTAACTTATTTTCAACCTGAAGATACAGAAGCAATTAGTTTATTACTCAATACAACTAGCTTTTCTCTCGGTAAAATTGGCAATGAAGAACAACCGAAACTTTGGCAAAAATTAGACGTGCCCGTGTTACAAGTTATCCTCAGTAGTAGCACCAAAGAACAATGGGAAGCGAGTTTTCAAGGCTTAACTGCGAGAGATGTAGCCATGAACGTTGCCTTACCAGAAGTAGATGGGAGAATTATCACTAGGGCGGTATCATTCAAATCAGTTAAAAGCTGGAACGAAGCCTTAGAAACCGATGTTGTAGTTTATCAAGAAATGCGCGATCGCGTAAATTTCATTGCCGACTTAGCTGCAAATTGGCTAAAATTAAAGCAAACTCCAGTAACAGAAAGGAAAATTGCTTTAATCTTAGCGAACTACCCCAACAAAGATGGCAGAATTGCCAACGGAGTAGGGTTAGACACACCTGCTAGCTGTATAAAAATCCTCAAAGCCATGCAACAAACTGGCTATAAAATCGCAAATATTCCCGAAACTGGAGATGAATTAATTTCCTTACTTACTGCTAGCGTCACCAACGACCCAGAAGGAAAAGAACTGCGTCCCGTACGACAAAGCTTATCAATTACAGAATACCAAAAAGACTTTAACACACTACCAGAAAAAAATCAGCGCGAGATTAGCGATCGCTGGAACAAACTCGAAAAAAAAGACACACTCACTCAATCATCTTTAACTAACTTCCCGATACCTGGAATCCAACTCGGAAACATTTTCATTGGCATTCAACCATCCAGAGGATACGACATCGACCCAAGTTTAAACTATCACGCCCCCGACTTAGAACCAACCCCCGAATACTTAGCTTATTACTATTGGCTAAAACACCACTTCCAAGCCCTAGCCATAATTCATCTCGGCAAACATGGAAACCTAGAATGGCTACCAGGAAAAAGTATTGCCCTCTCCGCCGAATGTTATCCCGAAATTGCCCTAGGTGCAATCCCAAACTTTTACCCATTTATTGTTAACGACCCCGGCGAAGGTTCCCAAGCAAAACGACGTTCCCACAGCGTAATTATCGACCATTTAACACCACCATTAACCCGCGCCGAACTGTATGGCAACTTACAAAAACTAGAAGCATTAATCGACGAATATTACGAAGCCCAAACCTTAGACCCTTCCCGACTAAAATTAATTGGCACAAAAATAACCCAACTAATCCAACAAGAAAACCTCGACCAAGAATTAGGAATAAATAACCTAGAAATCGACTCCCTCGCCCAATTTTTAACCCTTGCAGACGGCTACCTTTGCGAACTAAAAGAAGCCCAAATTCGCGACGGACTACACATTTTTGGACAACTCCCCCAACCCAAACAACTCCGAGACTTAATCATCGCAATAGCCCGTTCTCCAAATCAAGATCGTCAAGGAATAACTCGCGCCATAGCCAAAGACTTAAACCTAGACTTCGACCCTCTCACAACTAACCTTAGCACCAAATTAAACAACTTTTTTCCATTTTCGCGCCAAGACGCAAAAAACATCGGCGATGCCGTCGAAATCATCGAAGAAATTGCCACCCAACTAATCGAAAACCTCCTCCAAAACCAACCCAAACCCACACAAACAAATCATCCGCGTTTATCCGCGTTCATCCGTGGTTCCCAAATCTACTTAAACGAAAACACCCAAAAAGAATTAACCTGGATAACCAATTATCTCCTCCCCAAACTCCAACAAACCCATCAAGAAATAACCAATTTATTGCGCGGTTTAGACGCAAAATATATTCCCAGTGGTGCTGCGGGCGCACCCACGCGGGGACGACCGGAAGTGTTACCCACTGGTCGCAATTTTTACTCAGTTGATATCCGGGCAATTCCTACCGAAACTGCCTGGGATGTCGGCAGAAAGGCGGCTGAAGCAGTAGTGGAAAGATATACTCAGGAAAATGGCGAGTATCCAAAATCACTCGCGATCTCCGTATGGGGAACCTCGACGATGCGAACTGGTGGAGATGACATCGCCGAAGCGTTAGCATTGCTGGGAGTACGTCCGGTTTGGGATGGGTTATCGCGTCGGGTAGTAGACTTTGAAATCCTTTCTCTGTCTGCGTTAGGTCGTCCTCGCGTCGATGTCACGTTGCGGATATCGGGCTTTTTTCGCGACGGATTTCCCAACTTAATAGATTTAATGTACCAGGCGATCGCTGCGGTGGCAAGCTTAGACGAACCCCCGGAACAAAACCCTTTAGCCGCGCAAACTAAGCAGGAACAGGCTTTTTGGGAGTCTCAGGGCTTAGAAAAAGAACCAGCTAAAGAGATCTCACTTTACCGTATTTTTGGTTCAAAACCGGGTGCATACGGTGCGGGTTTACAAGGTTTAATTGAAGCCCAAAATTGGACAGATGATGCAGATTTAGCTCGTGCTTATATTAATTGGAGTTCTTACGCTTATACTGGATCTAATGCGAAAGCTGTTTCTGCCCCTGAAGCTTTTCAACAACGTTTACAACAGTTACAAATTGTCCTTCATAACCAAGATAATCGCGAACACGATTTGCTTGACTCGGATGATTATTATCAGTTTCAAGGTGGTTTAACTGCGGCAGTCCGGGCGGTTTCTGGTAAAAATCCCCAAACTTATTTTGGCGATAATTCTCTTCCTAGTAATCCCAAAGTTAGACAACTAAAAGAAGAAATTGCGCGAGTATATCGTTCTCGTGTTATTAATCCAAAATGGATTGCTGGAGTCATGCGTCATGGTTATAAAGGTGCTTTTGAAATGGCGGCAACTGTTGATTATTTGTTCGCTTACGATGCCACTGCTAGATGTGTGGAAGATTATATGTATCAAGGAGTAGCTGAAGCTTATTTGTTTGACTCAGAAGTACAAGATTTTATTCAGCAAAAAAATCCTTGGGCATTGCGCGATATGGCGGAAAGATTATTAGAAGCAAATCAACGGAATTTATGGCAGTCGGCTAGTCCAGAAGTTTTGTCACAATTGAGGCAAATTGTGTTAGAATCTGAAGCCAAAATCGAAAGCATAATTTAGTTACTAAGTTAGTTCGTAGTGGCGACTTTAGTCGCCCTAATTGTGATTTAGTTTGTTTCTATTGCAAAAATAGATAAGATGTAAATTGTCTACGCAGGATGATTTTTTGTAGAGATATATTCCGTTAAGGCAAAAATCGCCCAGAATTCAGCCACGATCGCACTTGAATAGTCCAAAAATACTAAGAAAGCGCCCAAGTTATCTCGAAAAGATTTAAAATACTTATATTTATTGACAAAAAAGAAAAAATGAGGTAAAAATAATTTTTCACCAAACCTTGATTGCCCAGACCAACTGTAATAACCTAAACAAGAGTTCTTTAGCCCCTGAGAGGGAAAAACCTAAATAAATTGAGTAATTAGCGACTATCTACCTCGTAAACATTTGTAAAATAAATTAACAAATTATCATAGTCAGGGGTGAAACCGCTTTTGCGGCAGAGAACTCCTTCCCATCTAGTTTGGGTTGCTACCAAGGTCATTGAGGTCTGAATATTAATGAAACGACTTGTTATCACCGAGCGTGCTTGTTTGATAGGTCACGTTTTATCCTTAGTTTTCGGTTGGGCGGGGTTACTGATAGTGCTACCCAACCCGGACTTAATTGCCAGTTTGCCAGCGATCGGAGAAAAAGCGTTTGCTTGGTCAATGGCAGGAGGCGGAGTAGTGTATATGCTCTTAGGGACTGCTACTGTCGCCATTTACGCCTACCGTACCCTAGGGTTATGGCATTGGCTAACATTTATGCTACCTGCGGTATTTATTTCCTTGGGAAGCGAACTTTCGGGAACCAGTACCGGATTTCCTTTCGGTCACTATAGCTACCTAAGTGGTTTAGGCTACAAAATCGGAGGTTTAGTACCCTTCACCATTCCCCTATCGTGGTTTTATGTGGGCTTTAGCGGTTATGTTATTGCCCGTGCAGGATTAGAAAGGTGGCTGAAACCTAGCTGGTTACGAGACGTAAGTGCGATCGCCACAGGTTCTTTACTTTTAACAGTTTGGGACTTCGTTCTCGATCCTGCCATGAGTCAAATGTCCGTTCCCTTCTGGGTTTGGCATCAGCCGGGCGCTTTCTTTGGAATGCCTTATCAAAACTTTGTCGGTTGGTTTGCCACAGGTTGCGTATTCATGACAGTAGCAACCTTATTCTGGAAAAAATTCCCCACTCATCTGCCCAGCAAACAGCTAGGATTACCTCTAGCAGTTTATTTGAGCAACATCGCCTTTGGTGCAGTGTTGAGTTTAGCTGGAGGATTTTGGATTCCGGTAATTTTGGGCGTATCTTTGAGCATAGTTCCCGCTTTCATTCTCTATCGAACCGCTAACTCTACTCAAATCAGCGACTTAGAAAAACTCGCCGAAATCCAACAAGCGAAAGAAAAAACTGCCCAAGTACCAGTGGCATCTGTGGGAGTGATGCCTAAGTGAGCTTGTTGAATACTCCGATGATTGGCTTGATTAACTTCTTCAACCAGGAAACCTGGGGAATGTTTAGTCTGGGGCTATTACTGCTCCAGCTACCTGCCGCACTAATTTTACTTTCCCGCTTGTGCAAAGGACCTTGGCGTCGTCCTCCTCTCGAACCGAAAACGCCCATTCCCGAACTCGTGGGAGCAGTCAGCGTTGTTATTCCTACTCTGAACGAAGCTTTGCGAATCAGCCCTTGTTTAACTGGTTTAAGTCGCCAAAGCTACGAATTGCGAGAAATAATTGTTGTTGATAGTTACTCGCGCGATCGCACGCCGGAACTGGTAAAAGCAGCCGCGAATAAAGATCCCCGTTTTCGCTTGATTAACGATCCCGAATTACCTCCAGGTTGGGTAGGTCGTCCTTGGGCGCTACACAACGGTTTTTTGCACAGTTCCGCAAAAAGTAAGTGGATTTTGGGGCTAGATGCCGATACTCAACCTCAACTCGGTTTAGTGGCTTCTGTAGTGGAAGCAGCCGAGACGGATGGTTATGACTTAGTTTCCCTCTCGCCCCAATTTATCCTCAAATATCCGGGCGAGTGGTGGTTACAACCTGCGCTGTTGATGACTTTACTGTATCGGTTCGATCCCGCCGGAGCAAAAGCAGCAACTCCGGAGAGAGTCATGGCAAATGGACAGTGTTTTTTGTGTCGTCGGGAAGTTTTAGAGCAATTGGGAGGCTATGAAAGCGCCAAAGGTTCTTTTTGTGATGATGTCACCCTCGCCCGGAATGCGGCGGAGGCTGGGTTTAGGGTGGGATTTCTCGATGGCAAAAAAGTGATTAAAGTGCGGATGTACGAAGGAGCAGCAGAAACTTGGCGCGAGTGGGGGCGATCGCTGGATCTCAAGGATGCTTCTTCGTCTAGTCAGCTTTGGGGCGATTTGTGGCTATTATTTAGCGTTCAAGGATTACCTGTCCTAGTTGCGCCGATTTTATTAATTTTTGTCACACTTGGCTACAATTCCCCACCAGTAATGCTATCAGCAGGATTAAACTTATTTCTGTTGGTGATTCGCTTTGGCTTGTTATTAGCGATCGCGCCTTCTTACGATCGCACTAACTCCTTTATTGCTTCTTGGTTATTTTGGCTCTCTCCCTTTGCCGATCCCCTCGCAGTTTGGCGTATATTCTTATCAGCCTGGAAACAACCTACTCAATGGCGAGGTCGGGTTTATCAGTGAGCAGTTAACAGTTGGGAATTGGGGAGCGGGGATTGGGGACTGGGGAGTGGGTAATTAGTTTCTATCTAAAATCAAGGAGATTTGATTAGATGCCAACAAAACTTGTAGTAATTGGTGATAGCTTATCCCAAGGGGTAATTAGCGGTAGTATTACCAAAACCCAAGTTTCTTATCCAGCATTAATTGCTGAAGCTTTAGGATTAGAACCAATTAAAGTTCTTCAGTCTCGTAACGAAAATTACTTCCTAGTTCCTGACTTTGAAGGTGAAGGAGGTTTACCAGTAAATATGGAAAATATTCTCCGTTTACTGGTAAAAAGATATGGACAAAAAGTTAGTTGGTTGGACGTTTTTCCGGCTTTTTTAAGTGTCCGAAGTTTATTCGATCGCGTCGAAGATTATTGGGAACGAGGTGAGGGAACTAAACCTTCTCTTACTGGTCCGATTCATCACAATTTAGCGTCTTTGGGTTTTCAATTAGGTGACTGCGACACTATTACTGAAGCAATTTCTCGCGAAAATATTCCGGAATCTCAAGATGATTTTGTCGGACAAATTCCTGAATTTGCTATGTACCGTACAGCCAGACGGACATTAAATCCCCGCTTTGAAAAACGCTATGAAAATTTATCTCAAGTTGAAGCAGCAAAAGCCTTAGCTGTTGAGTCAGGAGGAATTGAAAATTTAATTTTCTGGCTGGGTTCTAATAATTGTCTTAGTACGGTTATTAATTTAAAAATGAAGTGGTCGTCTGAGGCGGATTTAAATAAATTAGCTCATCAACGGACAAATAATATTTGGCGACCAGAAGATTTTCAGAAATTACTAACAAGAATTGCGCCCAAAATTGACGAAATCGGCGCCAAAAATGTTTTTGTCGGGACAATTCCTCACGTGACGATCCCGCCTGTCAGTCGTGGCGTAAGTCCAGGGAAAATAGGGGATGAAGCATTAAGTGCGGACGGTTATTTCGAGTATTACACCCATTTTTGGATTTGGGACGAGGATTTTGCCAAAGCACCGAGAAACTTTCCTCATCTCACTCGCGAACAAGCCCGCGAGATCGATAATGTTATCGACCAGTATAATAGTGCGATCGCGGCGGAAGCGGAAAAACGAGGTTGGTACGCGATCGATATTTGCTCCGCGCTAGACAGAATTGCTTTTCGACGACGACAAGGAGCGATCGCCTACAATTTTCCACCAGAATTAATCGCAGCCCTGAAAGCTAATCCAGCTACGAAAGATCGAGTTACGGCTGAAGGTCGTGTTTTACTCGATACTCGCTATCTCCATCTCGATCTCGATAATCCCAATCCCTTACAAAAATATGAAGGAGGATTATTTGGAATTGATGGTTTTCACCCTACAACGGTTGGTTACGGATTAATAGCGCACGAGTTTCTCCAAGTAATGAAACAGGCGACAGATACCCAACCCTTAAACTGGGACAAAATTGTTGCGGCGGATAGTCTTTTGGTCGATCCGCCACTGAATTTGAAACACCTTCGCAGTACCCTAGGTTTTCTTTACCACCGCACGCCACTGCTCAAAATCATTGAAGTTGTCGGTGGTACGTTAACGAGTTGACAGTTTCGGGGACTGAGGACTGGGTGCAGTTATCACCCGAACAGGAAACAGGAAACAGTTTATTCGCTAATTGCTTCTTGTTTCCAATCTCTACTGATAAGGCGATCGGGTGAAAACCCCCTCTCCCTTTGAGTAACTAATCAACTCGTTCTAGCTGCCAAAGAATTTGATTACCTTCGCGTCGTACTCTGGAGACAACCCAGTTACGCCAGGGCCAGTTATCACCGCGACTGGTAACAGCACTAGCGTTAACATCCATTAGATCGGCGAGTTCAGAACTGGTGATCAAATAACCTTTAGTAGCTACTTCATCAGCGATCGCTAAGGTTTCTCTCAAATTTCGCAGTTGAGCCACCCTAACTTCACGGGGGACTGTTATTTCTTCCATCGTCGTCGTTGATAATGATTGGCTCATATCTTGCTCAAAATTGTCAGTGCTGGATTGTCTGTCTTTGTAAACTATCGTTACAGGGGCTTTGAAATCTGATAATCCTGCTACCGGAAGCTCGAAAGAACGATTATCTTCATCAGAATCGAGCAAAGAAAATTCTTGTAGCATATCAGGTATTTGTCCGCGAGCGAAGGCATTAGCGATCGCATCGCAGCGTTCATTGCCTTCGTCACCACTATGTCCCCGAATGTGCTGCCAGTCAATCAAAGGAGAATTTAATCGCTCGAGGGCTTCCCAGAGGTCTTTATTTTCCACTGGTTTACCTTGAGAGTTTTGCCAGCCTCTTTTTTTCCAATTATGAATCCATTGGGTAATTCCTTTTTGAACGTATTCACTGTCAGTATAAAGAGTAACTGGTTCAGTTTGGTTGCTACCAGCAAAAATTTTTAAAGCAGCGATCGCTGCTTGTAATTCCATGCGATTATTTGTCGTGGGCGCGACGCGATCGCCCATTTCAAATACGGACCCATCAGCAAAGTAAACTACTACTGCCCAGCCCCCAGGACCGGGATTAGCAATACAGGCTCCGTCGGTGTAAAAGCTTTTAATGGTGCGAGTTGATGACATTTTTTTACTCATTAACGACGAAAGAAACGAATTATTAGTAAAACTATTAAACCTGCGATCGCTCCGCTCAACACACTCAACACAAAAGCAGGAGTCAACACAAAAAATGTTTCTGAGACTGTCTGCGGTTGGCTAAGTATAACCGCCACTGAGATTTGCGAGATTGCTAATCCCGTGACGATAGCGACAACAGTAGCGTTGAGAGAGCGATCGCTGGCTGCTTGAGATATATTACTCGTTCCTTCTATGGTTCTGAGCAAGTTTTCTAGCAGTGTCAATCCTGGATTGAGATTTGCGTAATCTGATTGTATCTGTCGCCAATATCGCTCTCTAGCAAAATCACTAAATTCTTCTAAAAATTGTACCTCACCATTGTTATTTTCTAACTGTTTGAGGCGCTTTTGATAATTTTCTAGGCTTACTTCTATTCTGAGTGCTTGAGCGTTTAGTTCTCGTAAATCTGTGGCATAATCTGCCAACGTACTTAAACTCTCGGTGAGTAATTGCTGCAACTGCTGCAACTTGGTTTTATTTGTTCTCAGGCTTTTTGTTAATTTTGCTACTTTTTTTACTGCCTCTTGTACCCAGGCATAGTTTTCTTTTAATCTTATTTTTACCAAGTTACTTTGGTAATATGTCCAAATTATTTTATTCCGATAGCAAAATAAGCGAATTAGCTCGATATAAATATTTGGTATCTTTTTGCGAATTGAATTTATTGCTAAGTTATGAGGAAACAGTAAAATTAAGAGATGATAATTTTCTTTGCTTAAGTTTTCCCATCCTGAAGGTTGTTGCCAAAGTTCAAATACCGTGGCACCTAAAAATTTTCCTTGACCGTAATAATTTCTTTCCCAATCTGGTGATGGAGCTATTTCTTGATAGCACTTTTTGGCAATATTTTCAACCTCTAAAGCAGGTAAATTTTCAATTAATTGTCCCCAAACCATCCAGGTTTGCCCAATTTTACCTTGAGTTGATTTCCCACCCAAATGAGCAATTATTTGCTTTTTAATTTCTTTTAACTTACTAATATCTTGGGGCAAACTATTAGGTATTTGTTGGCGATCGTCAGTATAATAACCAGAACAATTTATTTGCAAAGCATAAGTATCTCCTAATTGGAGAGGATAATAATATCCATTAAGAGGAAGTTCAAATTTTTCAATTTGTTTCGAGCCGAGTAACTCAACAAAACCCGCATTGGAATTTTCGGAATCTACCAGTTTTTCTAAAAGATAATCATCGAGGGATTTTGAGGAAAAATTATACTCAGGATTAGCATAAATTTTCTGCCAAAATTCTCTTTGACTTGAGTTAATTTTTTTTTCTCGATCTCCCAAAGCTTCTCGAAAATCATAAATAAATAAATCTAATGTGGGATAGATTAGCTGAATTTGTTCCTTCATTCGAGTTGTCTGGGTAGGTGAAATTTTGAGTTTAATTGTTGTAGCTAAGGCTATTATTTTGGGGATTTCGCTCTTGCTTAAAAAAAATATCTTGTCAACAATTTTTGCTCATATACTGATTAATTACTATGTAAATAGAGTTGTTTTCAAAGGGCGCTTGAAAAGTTTCGGCTTTGTCTTCGCTCTATTGACAAAAAGGGGAAACTGAAGAAATCAAACTCCCCCTTCGATCTTGCCCTACCCACCAGAAAAAAGACAGTGAGGATGAGTAGGGGATCGACACTAACTAAATTGCGGTATTACCAACATCCTCTCAGTTTCTGGGTTTAACTGCTTGTAGCCAAGCAATTAAATTAACTTAGCATTGCATCGCGTCGCTTCGCTCTCGTTTCGGGATCGTCAGGTTTGATTTGCAGAGCTTTATCATAATCAGCGATCGCCTCTGCTATTCTACCTAGTCTTTTCAGTGCATTACCACGAGCTAGCCACGCTTTATGATAATCTGGTTTGACTTCTGTCGCTCGCTTATAAATCAAAACTGCTTCTTGGATACGTCCTAAGTTTAACAGTGCATTACCGTGGTTATACCACGATTTGTAACTGTCGGGTTTAATCTCAGTAGTTTTTTGGTAAGCAGCGATCGCCTCTTGCCAACGTCCCAGATTGTATAACGTATTGCCCTTGTTATACCAGCTTTGGTGGAAATCTGGCTTAATTTCTATCGCTCGCTCAAAACACGCTAGTGCTGCTTCGAGTCGCTCTAAATTCTTTTGCGCTAAACCTAAATTATTCCACGCTTCATAATAATCTGGCTTAATTTCTGTAGCTTTTTCATAACTAATTACTGCTTCTTCCCAACGTCCTAATTTCGCTAAAGCACTACCTTTATTATTCCAGCCTTGGTAGTAATTTTTATTTACTTCTAAAGCGCGATCGAAAATCCCTAACGCTTCGAGAAATTTTCCGGCTTTAGATTGCTCTAATCCTTCATTGAGTAAGGTTTGAATCGATTCTTCTTGAGCGCTAATTAACTCCTCAGATTCGGTAGTTGTCGCTTTATATTCCTGGAATTTTTGGAATAAATCATCCACAAGATTCTCTGGTGACTCATTCTCTATTCCTAATTGCTGGGCTATGTGCATGACTACCGTAGGATCTTGCTTTAATTTTTCCAGTAGTGCAGTGACAGTTATTTGCTCTCCTTCTGTGATTTCAGCAGTATCTTCAGAAGTTACTTGACTCGGTATTTCTGCGTCTATACTTGGCTCAGAAACAGTTTCTAAAGGTACTTCAGCGTTTGAGTCATCTTCAGTAATATTCTCCTCGATCTCCTCTGAATCAGCAAATCCCACAACTCCAGAAACAATGTCTAGAAGTAAATCTATGTCGTCAAAGTCAGTTTCAGTAGTGGTTTCTTCTTCTACCGTTTGAGTATCGGAGTCGATTGGTGAAAGTGTTTCTAACTCTGTTTCAGTAGTTACTTCTTCTACTGTTTCGCTATCTGAGTCGATTGGTGAAAGTGTTTCTAACTCTGTTTCAGTAGTGGTTTCTTCTTCTACCGTTTGAGTATTTGAGTCTAGTGGTGAAACTGCTTCTAACTCTGTTTCAGTAGTTACTTCTTCTACTGTTTCGCTATCGGAGTCGATTGGTGAAAGT
>NZ_JAAHBQ010000117.1 GCF_020144665.1 Oscillatoria salina IIICB1
GGTGGCTAAATTGAGATTTTCAATTCCAATTGTTGTTGGTGCAGTGTTATTTTGTGCAGTAGCTGATACAGATAGATTGTAATTAGTTTCGCTGTCGTTATTAGGGGAAAAAACGTTGATAAAATAACTTTCTGGTGTTAGGGAAAGATTTAGTTCGAGATCCTCACCGATATCGGTTTGTCTAGTATCGAGGATCTCGTCAGAATCGATTATGCTATTATCGTTGCTATCAGCGATAATTTCTATGCCAGCAGCGTCACTTAAACCAGTTAAACTTAAATTGAATAAGCTATTTTCGTTTAGTGTGAAGCTAAAGAAATCGTTTGGTTGTGCGATCGCTAAATTCTCGTTTCGCGATGTTGGGGTAGCACCCACTACACCCAGATCCGCAAAATTACTTATTTGGTCATTGACAGGCATCAGCTATCTACCTCCAAATTTTCCTAATAGTAAACGTAATTGGTCGCGATCGCTATTCAACTAAGGACTTAAACAGTTTTTCACGTCTGTTATATTTGTAACATTTTTCAATTCTATTTCTTTATATGCACGTTTTAGCAATCCTGTCAATACTTTTCCCGGACCAACTTCTAAAACTTGTTCGATGCCTTCTGCTGCCAAACGCTGCATAATTTCGCGCCAGCGTACCGAACCCGTCATTTGTCGCACCAAGCGAGTTTTCAACTCAGCCGCCTTCACAGTCGGCACTGGCTCCACATTAGAGATTACAGGCATCTGAGCATCTTGAAAAGCCACAGACTCTAGTTCTGTTTCAAATTCGGCGGCTGCTGCTGCCATCAGAGGTGAATGAAAAGCACCTGAAACCTTCAAAGCTACAGCACGCTTAGTTTTCACCTGCTCAACTACTGCATCTACTGCTTCTGGCGTACCAGAAATTACTACTTGTGTCTCGCTGTTGTCATTGGCTAGCACAACACCATCGGTATTGTCAATAGCTTGTTGTAATTTTTCGCGATCGAAGCCAACCAAAGCGACCATTTTGCCACCAGCAGCAGCAGCCATCAATTCAGCACGACGCTTAACCAAAAGCAGCCCTGGCTCAAAATCGTACACCTGAGCCGTATAAAGAGCAACATACTCACCCAAACTATGACCAGCCACCAAATCGGGTAGTTGTCCATTTTCGCGCAAAAGATCGGAGATCGCGCATTCAACTACATAAAGACAAGGCTGGGTATAGAGAGTACGAGATAATTTATCTGAATCACTTTGGCAAACCCCATCCACAGACCAACCTAAAATTTGCTCGGCTAGGTCAAATTTACGTTTAACAGCCGGAATATCGATTAAATCTCCTCCCATACCTGCTGTTTGCGAACCCTGTCCGGGAAATACCCATGCTGTTTTGGTCATTTGTAATTTCTTATCTGTCGTTTCTAATTATTTTTGCTAAAAAAATGTTGGTGCGAGATCCTATTTACCCCAGCGTAAGATCGCCGCCCCCCAAGTCAAACCAGCCCCAAAACCGGAAGTAGCGATGATATCTCCCGATTGAATTTTACCTGCACGGACTGCCTCATCAAGGGCTAGGGGAATAGAAGCGGCAGAGGTATTGCCATATTTAGCTAGATTACTAATTATTTTTTCTGGCGGTAGCTTGAGGCGTTGAGCAACTGCATCCATAATCCTTTGATTAGCTTGATGCAAAAGTAACCAATCCACATCCTCAGTCAAAAGATTAGCCCGATACAGAGCTTTTTCAATTACTTCTGGTACCTTAGCCACCGCAAAACGGTAAACTTCTCGCCCATTCATGGTAATTGACTGATAACCACCAGAACCAACCGCAATATCCTTGACAAGAGACTTAGGTTGTGATTTGTAAGCCAAGTTTAGACAATTATTTTGGCTACCATCGCTACGCAGTTCAAAACCGAGTAAACGATCTACCGAATTAGCTTGTAAAACAACTGCCCCAGCACCATCACCAAACAAAACGCAAGTAGAGCGATCGGACCAATCCACCCAACGAGAAAGAATATCCGCTCCGATGAGTAAAACATTCCGATACACCCCCGTACGAATAAATTGAGCGGCTGTCACCAAGCCAAAAACAAACCCAGAACAAGCGGCTGTCAGATCGAAAGCAACCGCCCCTTTAGCGCCAATTAAAGCTTGAATTTGACAGGCACTACCAAACAAATCATCTGGCGTCGAAGTAGTCAGAATAATCAAATCCACATCTGTTGCCGAAATTTCCGCCATTGCCAAAGCCGCCTGCGCCGCTTGAGCAGCAATTTCCGCCAACGAGCTTACCGCAAGGTCGGCGCAGCCATCGCTATTTACCAAGCGTCTTTCTTTAATCCCAGTCCGAGTAGAAATCCACTCATCGTTCGTTTCCACAATTTGGCTGAGAAGGTGATTATCAACAATTAAATTACCCGTCGCCGAACCAATTCCGGCGATCGCTATGCCCGCCCCTATATGTTTCAAAGCTTTTCTCCCTTGCTCTGTGAGCTACTTTGGAAATAATGACCGCAATTTGGATTTTATCGAAACTAGTTTAGTTGCCGCAGCCTTACTGCCATTAACTTGTAACGGCTGCGGCGATGCTTTAAGATGCCAATTGCCTCCCACTCTAACCATCAGGTAACTATTGACCAGATTGGGCAGTTTTTGAGGCACTAAGCCCGTCATAATAAGACTGAATGCGTTCTAGTACCCGATTATCTATCGCTTCTTTCGCCAGGCGGATAGCATTATAAATGGTTGGAGCTTGAGAAGAGCCGTGGCTGATAATACAAACTCCTGCAACACCCAAAAGCAAGCCACCTCCGTGTTCTGCGTGGTCAATTCGTTGCTTCAGCCGCCGTAAATTCGGTTTCAGCAAAGCACTACCTAGCTGACCCCGAATACCTTGAGGCAATTCTTCCCGCAAAATTTGCAAGAGAACATCCCCAATTGCTTCAGCAAACTTTAGTACCACATTACCTACGAAACCGTCGCAGACAATCACGTCAAAGTTACCCGAAAGCATATCCCTACCCTCGGCATTGCCAATAAAAGGAATTTGGTCATTTTCTTCTAGTAGCTGGTACGTGCGGAGCGCTAGGTCATTGCCTTTAGAAGCTTCCTCCCCAATATTGAGTAAACCTACTTTCGGTTCCTCAACACCCATAACGTACTTACTGTAAACCGTTCCCATCAGAGCAAACTGTTCCAAAAATTTCGGACGACAGTCAACATTAGCCCCGACATCAAGAACGATGACGGATTTACCTGCTAGTAAGGTAGGAAATACCGCACCAATTGCCGGACGGTCAATTCCTGTAATCCGACCTAAACGAAGCAATGCCGCCGCCATAGCAGCACCCGAGTGACCTGCGGAAACTACCGCTTCTGCCCGTTTCTGCTTGACTAAATCCATTGCTACGTTAATCGAAGCCTTGGGCTTGCGTCGAATGCCCGTTAAAGGCTCTTCGTGCATCGCAATTAAACCCTCAGCCGGAACGATTTCTAACTGATGAGAACTGGTGTGCTGCTTGAGTGAGGATTCGATCTGTTGAGGATCGCCCACCAACAAAACCTCTACATCAAGCTCTTCGGAGGCTCTGAGCGCTCCAGCAACGATTTCGGCGGGAGCATAGTCTCCTCCCATAGCGTCAACTGCAATTTTTGCGCGAGTCGATCCCATTGATCAAATAGATAGAAGCCTTAAAGATTTTACCAGACGCAAGAAACTCAACATTACTTATTAGTCACTTGTCAGTCTAAAAAAGTCAGTAGTCTGGGGATTAGGTATTGGGTTCAGTGAACAGTGAGCAGTTATCAGTGAGCAGTTATCAGTTATCAGTTATCAGTTATCAGTTTATCCTCCCCCTCTCCCTTGTCTTCCCCCAGTCCCCAGTCCCCAGTCCCCAGTCCCCAATCACCAATCCCCAATGGGATCGGTTGTCATTAGGTCACTCTGCTATTTAAAATTAAGCCCGGTGGAGGAAATTAGTCATGCTCGAAGGAATTGCTTTTAGTTTAGTAGGTTTGTCATTAAAGGTTCTAGGACAACCAGCTAATTTAGAAACTATCCAGCTTTCTAACTGGCAGAATGCTGCTGTGTTTACTTTACCTCCTGAACCAGATCCAGCCACAGACAAGATTTTGCAACAATATTTAAAGGATCTATCCGCCAAGGGATTACCTGCGGAAAATCAGGGGATTTGGATACAGTCAGGTTTAACTAAGTTAGCAACTCATCAAGGAACAGTACCAATTTCGGCGGCTTCGATTACGAAAATTGCGACTACGCTGGCTTCTTTGGAGAAGTGGAGTCCCGAACATCGCTTTGAAACTGGTATTTATGGGACGGGAGAAATTAAAAATGGTGTTTTACAGGGAGATTTGATTGTTAGCGGTAGTGGCGATCCTTTGTTTGTTTGGGAAGAAGCGATCGCGCTTGGTAATGCTTTGAATAAAATGGGTATCCGCAAGGTGACGGGGAATTTGATCGTTACTCCTGATTTTTACATGAACTATGAAAGTAAGCCCCAGATCGCCGCGCAACAGCTACGTCAAGGCTTAAATTCGGCTACCTGGAATCGGGGAATAATTATTCAACACGCTTTGATGCCGAAAGAAACTCCTCGTCCTCAAGTGGCGATCGCTGGTTCAATTAAAGTACAAGAAAATTTTCCCGAAAATGCTAAGTTACTTTTGCGTCATCAGTCGATGGATTTGACACAAATTCTCAAGCAGATGAATGTCTACAGTAACAATCATATGGCGCAAATGTTAGCCGATCTGCTTGGGGGTGCGAAGATTGTCTCTCAGTTAGCCGCTCAAGCTGCTGACGTACCAGAAAATGAAATTCAGTTAATTAATGGTTCTGGTTTGGGAGTAGAGAACCGCATTTCTCCTCGCGCTTCAGTAGCCATGCTCATTGCGATTGACAACAAATTGAAATCTCAACCGATACAAGTTACCGACCTTTTTCCCGTTGCTGGTAGAGACAAAAAAGGCACAATGGTTGCCCGTAAAATCCCCAATGGCACAGCCGTCAAAACAGGAACCCTCAATGCAGTGAGCGCTCTAGTGGGAGTAATGCCGACAGGCGATCGCGGTCAAATTTGGTTTGCTATCCTCAATCAAGGTGGTTCACTCCTAGAATTTCGCGCCCAACAAGACCAACTTTTACAAAGTCTCGCCCAAGAATGGAAAGTTGTACCACTCACTCAAACCGCCGTTACTTCCAAACCAGAATTTTTCGGCGACCCCTCTCGCAATCTGATCTCTCAAGAAGAATGAGGGATTGGGGACTGGGGATTGGGGATTGGGAGACTGGAAAGAGGGGGAGACAAGGGAGACAAGGGAGACAAGGGGGACAAGGGGGACAAGGGGGATAAACTGTTCACTACTGATAACTGTTCACTGATAACCCCAATCCCCAGTCCCCAGTCCCCAATCCCCAATCAATCACCTTTCTTCTGGAATAATTTCTGTAACAACTCTAGTACCAGTATTCCCACCGCTAACCACGATACTTTGATCCTGAAGCTTACCTATAGCCCTTGGACCAGAAACACTAAACGGCGGATCTGCTTGTCGATAAAAGACATTACCCATCGCTTGAATTCTTTGAGTAGGTATATCCCAAGTAAGCTGACTCGCAACCAGATTAGCCTGATTATCGGTACTCACTCCTTCAACACCATCACTCAAACGAGCGACTTCTTGTTTCAAATCCACTAAACCTCGATTAGCGGTAAGAGTAATTTTTTCCGTAGGATAAACAATTCGCAGAGGTTTATCTGCCATCACAGTTTCTGCATCTAGATTCCAAATAGCTGAATTAGTAGCAATTTGTAATGGTTGAGCCTTTTCACCAGTTTCAATTGATTTTAGCTCTACATTATTGCGTAACTGCACGATTTTAGTATTCAAATCAACCTCAGAATTATCAGCAACAACACGGTCAGTTATTGTTGCTTCTTGAAAACGATCGATTTGAATTGGACTAGAACCAACAACCCGTTCATCTTTCACCAGCCAAGTGAGTCGATCCGACTTCATTTTAAGTGATAGTTCCTTCGCTGTTGCTTCAATGTCACCAACTAACTCTAAATGTTGCTTTTTAGTTAAATATCGTCCCGAATTTGCCGATGCTGAAAATTTTTGGTTACTACCGCTCAATCGATCGTTAACAATTAATAAATCTTCTTTCGGCAACCATTGAACTTCCTCACCGCGAATTACTGCTCCATTACGGGGATCGACGGCAACTATTTGATTTTGCAAAGAAATTTTTGTACCTTCTCGATCGATTTCTCCTGAATTAGCTCTTACCTGTAAGACTACCTCTCCTTCTTGAAACAAAGACCCCTCAATCTGCTCGATTTTGGCGATTTTATTGTCTTCATCATAAACTGCTCGTTCTGCCTTAATTTTCCAGAGAGTATCCCCCTCCTCGTCTGCCTGTTCTAAACTAGCATTATCTAAAACTAATCCCCCTTCAGACAGACTTTCTTCTTTAGTAGACGTTATTTCTTGTTCAAGTTTTTGCTCGGTTTTACTTTTTGGTTGACAAGCAGTAATTACCAGCAGCAAGAAGACTAAAAAGAAACTTGCTGCTTTAGTTGCCCAAAGTTTACTTGATAATTTAGCCAAGCTAAAGTACATCGCCCATTGTCTCCTCAAGTGACGACATCAACAGTATCGAAAGCAAACTATCTTGGTTTTTCTTCATACTCGATACTGACACTAGAAAAGCTGCGGTAGCTATTGTCATGAGGTTTCGTAGTTTTTTGGATGTCCTCTTTAATTTCGTTGAGATCGATATAGCGATCGGCAACGTTAATCAAACTATCGCTAGTCATCGAGCGCAAACTCACTACTTCCACCCTCGAACCCCTATAACTAACTGCATCAACAGCATAAGCAAGATCGCCATCGCCGCTAACCAGAACCGCCGTATCATAAGATTTCACTAAAGCCATCATATCCACAGCAATTTCCACATCCAGATTGGCTTTTTTCGAGCCATCAGGTAGCTGAACTAAATCTTTAGCAATTACCCGATAACCATTGCGACGCATCCACAAAAGAAAGCCTTGTTGCTTTTCATTTGTGCGGTCAACACCTGTATAGAAAAACGATCGCAGCAATCTCGACTTAGCGGTGAGACGATACAATAATTTGGTGTAATCGATTTCGATACCTAATTGTAGGGCTGCATAAAATAAATTTGAGCCATCGATGAAAATAGCAACGCGACCTCGGTTTTCCAATACCTGTTCTGGGGAAAATACCGGGTCGTTTCCAAAGTTATCAAACATTTTTCCGATCCCTCGTTTTTTATTAAAAAAATTTGCTTTTTAAGTTTTGTACTATTTTAAATTTTGACTCAGTAGGGACTGAATCATCCAGCTTAATTTAAGTCATAAAACTTAAATTAAGAACTTTTTACCAATGGACACTAGCTTCTAGAGACCAAGGAGTTAAGGATTTTTAGCCCAACTCAAGTCGCAGTCTATAGTCTATATACCAATTTAGTCGATCGCCAGGGAGTTCTGATTATTTTAATGACTAATACTCTTCATCAGGTAGTTCCAACTTGGTAAAGATTGGTTGCGCTTGCTCTAAGGCTTGACTAGCTGGGAGAATTCCCCATTTTCCGTGGTGATTAAAGGGTGCTTGATGTTGAAGGAGAGTTTGGTTGTTGAAGTCGATCCCCAAACCTAACTGTTGATAAATGTCAGTACTTAAGTTGGGAATGATGGGTGAAAGGAGGTAAGCTGCTAGTCTAACAGATTCTAATACTGCATACAAGATTTGTTCTACTTCTGCCTGATTGCCTTGCTTGTATAAACGCCAGGGTGCTTGTTCGTCGATGTATTTGTTACTAAGACGAACCAATTTTAAGATTTCTTCACAAGCTTGACTAAAGCGCAGAGAGTTGTATTCTTTGGCAACGATTTCACCTAAATCATTACCTATTTTTTGCAGGATATTGTCGCTGCTAATTTCCGATGCTGTCAGTTCTGGTACCTTACTTTGACAATATTTTTTTGCCATGCCTAAAGTACGGTTGAGTAAATTACCTAAGTCATTGGCGAGGTCAGCATTGAGAACGCCAACAAAACGGGTTTCGTTAAAATCCCCGTCTCGTCCAAATTCTATCTCTTTGAGGAAATAGTAGCGTACTGCATCAGCACCGTATTTATTGACTAATTCCACAGGATCGAGAGTATTACCAAGACTCTTACCCATTTTCTGTCCGTCTTTGGTCAAAAAACCATGACCAAATACTTGTCCGGGCAGTTCAATTCCGGCTGATATTAGCATTGCCGGCCAATAAACGGCGTGAAAGCGTAAGATATCTTTACCGATTAAGTGTAAATTAATCGGCCACCATTGAGATAAGGCATTTTCTAGAGTTGGTTCGCTATCGGGTTCGAGAAGGGCGGTAACGTAACCTAGGAGAGCATCAAACCAAACGTAAATTGTATGTTTGGGATTGGTTGGTACAGGAAAACCCCAATTAAGGTTGAGACGAGAAATAGAAAAATCTTGCAGTCCTTGCTTAACAAAATTTAGGACTTCGTTGCGCCGACTTTCTGGTTGAATAAAGTCTGGACGCTCTTGGTAAAGTTGTTCTAAGTCTTGTTGATATTTTGATAAGCGGAAGAAGTAATTTTCTTCGTCGCGCCATTCGACTTGCTTATTAGGATGTAACTGGCAATAAGTTTGGTCGATTAGTTCTCGTTTTTCTTTAAATTCTTCACAAGCAACGCAATACCAGCCTTTTTGTCGATCTAGGTAGATATCTCCTCGATCCCAAACACGCTGAAAAAATTCTTTAACGATCGCTTCGTGACGAGGTGCAGTGGTGCGGCTGAAGCGATCGTATTGAATATTCAGTTTCTCCCATAATCCGGCAAAACTTGCTGCGATGCGATCGCAATGTTCTTGTGGAGGTACTCCCAACTCTTCTGCGGTACGCTGGATTTTTTGCCCGTGTTCGTCTGTACCAGTGATTAATAATACTTCCTGACCTTGTAGTCGCTGCCAACGAGCTACTACATCTGCCACCATTGTTGTATAAGCACTACCGATATGAGGTACGTCGTTAACGTAGTACAAAGGTGTTGTTAAGGCAAATTTATGTTTATTCATACTAGGTTAGGTATGGGTCTTAATAAATAGAAAAATTTGTCTTGGCGAATTAAGAAGTATAGCATTTAGGAACTTCGACTTTATTTTAGTAGGAGAATTGCCCTGGTCAAACTCCCCAAATTAGTATAGGAGGAATTGCGAGCGTTAGGTATGTCTACTGGTGGATTAATTTTTCCTTAAGGAATCGATGATAATTTTCAAGAGAAAAATTACGGATAAGTTTGTGGCGATCAATGTCTTGTTTCGCAAATCCCCCAATTGTATCGTGTCAATGTCTCAGTACTGATAACTGCTACAGTAAGATTTTTTACTTTATCTACCCTAAGACATTTGTCAAGTAAAGTAAAGTAATATTAAGTTTTAGTTAGCTCGACCAACACTGCTGCGAATCCAACTAAAAACACGAATGTCTTCTGATAGTCCCCTCCAAATCTCTAACTTACTGCTAGCAGCGATGGAAATGCGGATGTTTGTTTACCACGAAAACCGCATTCCTCAGAATACGGCTGTGGTGGTAGTGAGTAATCATCGCAGCTTTATGGATGCCTCCGTGTTGATGAAAGCATTAGGTCATCCGCTTCGCACTGCTTGTCATCACTATATGGGTCAAGTTCCAGTAATGCGGGAATTTGTCCACCTGCTTGGCTGCTTTCCTTTGGAAGAGCGAGAACAACGGCAACAAAGTTTTTTCAAGCAAGCAACTGAGTTACTCAAATCTCACGAATGGGTTGCAGTGTTTCCTGAAGGAGCGCAACCAATGATCAAGCTAACTCAACCAGAGAAAGTAGGTAAGTTTCATCGTGGCTTTGCTCACTTAGCTTTCCGGACTGATGTATGTAATTTAGCAGTTTTACCAGTGGCGATCGCTTCTTACGAAGAAAATGTCACTAAAGCAGTTCCACTGCGTTTCTTACGCCTATTTGACCCCTCAGAACCGCTTTTTGACCAATCTGGTTGGCATCCAATGGTAACTTACCAAAGCGTCAATGTTCTTATCGGTCATCCTTATTGGATTACACCCACACAACGCGAACAATATCAAGGTAAACAAGCAAAGCAGGTGATTACTCACTTGACGAAATATTGTCGTTCCCAAATTACTGAATTACTTGCTGTTGGTTGCAATTGATCGGTTACCAGTTACCAGTTACCAGTTATCAGTTATCAGTTACCAGTTACCAGTTACCAGTTACCAGTTACCAGTTAACAGTTAACAGTTAACAGTTTCCCAGTCCCCAATCCCCAATCACCAGTCCCCAATCACCAGTCCCCAATCACCAGTCCCCAATCACCAGTCCCCAGTCCCCAATCACCAGTCCCCAATCACCAGTCCCCAATCACCAATCCCTGATAGTTGAATTTTCACTGATAAAAATGCCTAAACTTAAGAGTTATCCTTGTTTTCTCACGCCGAAAAATCTTAATCCCCACTATCCACTGTTCGTATTTTTGCCGGGAATGGATGGTACGGGTGAATTATTGCGGTGTCAAACTGAAAGTTTACAGGAATCTTTCGATATTCGCTGTTTGGCGATACCTTCAGACGATTTGACTGACTGGGATACTCTTTCGGCTCAAGTGGTAGAACTAATTAAAAAAGAAATTGGTAAAGAGTCACAACGTTCAGTTTATCTGTGTGGTGAGTCCTTTGGAGGCTGTCTAGCTCTAAAAGTAGCGGTTCGAGAACCAAAATTATTCGATCGCATTATTCTCGTTAATCCTGCGTCTTCTTTCAGTCAACGCCCCTGGTTGCGTTGGGGGGCGCAATATCTACGTTTAATACCGGAATGCTTTTACCGCTTTTCGGCTTTGGCAATTTTACCTTTTTTTGTAACTTTGGCACGAACTGCATCTCGCGAGCGCCGAGAATTGTTAGAAGCAATGCGTTCTGTACCACCTCATACGGTACAATGGCGCATCTCTTTACTTAAAGATTTCCGCGTGGATGAAAATCATTTGCGGCGTTTGACTCAACCTGTGTTGTTAATTGCTGGTGGTGCCGATCGGGTTTTACCTTCGATCGCTGAGGCTAAACGGTTAGCTAGTAAACTTCCTGATGCAAGAATTTTTGTTCTCAAATATAGCGGTCATGCTTGCTTGCTGGAAACAGAAACTCAACTTTATCAAATTCTCAAAGCTGAGAATTTTTTGGCAGCAGATGTTCCTCAACCTGCTACTATATCTAACTCTAATTAGACTTTATTTTGGCTTTTTTGGACAAAGTAACCAGAGTTTTGTCAAGGGTTAAGGTTTAAATATAAAAAAGTTACTTGAAAACCACTTAAACCATTAAATTAGATTATGTTACAAATCTTTATCGAGATCGTAATGTATCGTATACTACGCCAATAGAGCGTAAGTAAGGAGCAAAAACAACGATGTCAGAGGCTCAAGTGCCAATGACAGTTCCCAAAGATTTTCTTAAACCGCCCGGTGGTTGGAATCCAACGGTGGTAATGTTTTTGGTAGCTTTGATGCTAATAGTATTGTCCATCTGCGGTTACTACCTTTGGAACTGGCAAAGTTGGTGCTGCTTTTGGCTGAATGTCTTGGCTTTACATTTATCAGGTTCGGTAATTCACGATGCTTCTCATAATGCTGCCCACCGCAACCGAATTATTAATGCTCTTTTAGGGCATGGTAGTGCGTTAATTTTGGGATTTGCTTTTCCGGTATTTACGCGGGTTCACTTACAACATCATGCCCACGTTAACGATCCGGAAAACGATCCGGATCATTTTGTTTCCACTGGTGGTCCTTTGTGGCTGATTGCCCCTCGTTTTTTTTATCACGAAGTATTTTTCTTTAAGAGGGCTTTGTGGCGGAAATATGAGTTACTGGAATGGTTTTTAAGCCGATTGTTTTTAGCTGGTATTGTTTATTTGTCTTTGCAGTTCGGCTTTTTTGATTATGTGGTTAACTATTGGTTTGTGCCAGCTTTGGTGGTGGGATTGACTCTGGGTTTATTTTTTGATTATTTACCACACCGCCCTTTTCAAGAGCGCGATCGCTGGAAAAATGCGAGAGTTTATGCTTCTGCGATCCTCAATCTACTCATCCTGGGACAAAATTATCATTTAATTCACCATCTTTGGCCTTCAATTCCTTGGTATAAGTATCAATCGGCTTACCGCGCGACTAAACCTTTATTAGATAGCAAGGGCTGTCATCAATCTCTAGGATTGCTCAAATTTAAGGATTTTTGTGGTTTTGTCTACGATATTTTTCTAGGAATTCGCTTCCATCGGAAAAAATCTAAACAGGCGATCGGGGATTAGGGATTGGGGACTGGGTTCAGTGAACAGTGAACAGTTAGGAGTTATCAGTTATCAGTTCATACTCTAATTCCCCCTTGTCCCCCCTTCTTCCTTGTCTTCCCCTTCTTCCTTGTCCCCCCTCTTCCCCTTCTTCCTTGTTTTCTCAAGAGGGGCAACCACGGGGGGATTGCCCCTACTAACTGATTTGAGACAGACTCCAATCAGGACGGAGATTTTTAGCTTTGCGTAAGTAGGGATGATTTAGCTTGAGTTTCGGGGTTGGGGTATTAACGTGGAGCATAATTCTAATACAACGCTCTAAGCTACCCTCAACGTGCATTTGCTGAACATCGAGTAAAGCAACATTATCCCAACGAGGACGTTCCCTGGCGATCGCGGCAGGAAAAATCGCATCTAGATCGCGGGTAGTGGTAAAAACTGCACTAATAATATCTTCCGGATCGAGTTGATTGCGTAACTCCACTTCTTCGAGTAGCTCGCTAACTGCTTCTCGAATGGCTTCGATTGTGTTTTCTTCAGCAGTCGTCGCCCCACGAATCGCCTGCACTTTCCACTCCACTGCTTGCATCCTCCGCAAAGATTCTCCTCCTAGGGTCGATAAAGCCACAATGGTTGACCACTTGTAGCCAGTTCAAATTCTAACCAATCTCTTGCTGCTTCTATCCCCGATTTTTTTGGGCTTTGACCCGAGATTAAGCGCATCAGGGGATTCTTTTTCTCTTCAATAGTTTCGCATTTACTTTTTTCTGGGTCTAGTCCTGCTAGTTCTGCTGCCCAACAACGAGCATCTTCTTCTGTTCCTAAACGATCGACAACTCCTAATTCTAGAGCTTGTTCGCCTGTAAAAATTCTCCCGTCGGCAAAACTTCTGACTGTTTCTACAGCTAAATTACGTCCTTCAGCGACAGTTTGGACGAATTGTTGATAACTTGTATCAATCAGTTGTTGGAGAATGTTCATTTCTTCTGGGGTGGGATCGCGATCGAAGGCGAGAATGTCTTTGTAAGGACCGGATTTGATTACTTTGAAGGAAACGCCGATTTTATCTAAGAGACGTTCAAGATTATTTCCTCGCAAAATTACGCCGATGCTGCCAGTAATTGTACCGGGATTGGCGACGATGTGTTCTGCCCCCATACCGATGTAAACTCCTCCAGAGGCGGAGATGTTGCCGAAACTAGCGACTATTTTGATTTTTTCTCGCAGACGCTTGAGGGCGTAGTAAATTTCTTGCGAGTCTCCGACTGTACCACCAGGAGAGTCAATTCTTAACAGTAGAGCGGGATATTTCCTCTCTTCGACGACTTTTAGAGCTTTGAGGACTCGTTTACGGGTTTCGGAGGCGATCGCTCCTGTGATTTCTATCCGAGCTATTTGCTTGGCTTTTTTTGTTTTAAAGGGCCAGACCATTTGGTTTTTAACAGACTAAGTTATTTCGCTATGAGTTAGCTTATCCTTGTAAACGACCTCACCCCTTTAGGGCAAGGCTTCTCGGAGCTTTTTCGGTGATTGTGCTTATTCTTAATATACTTTGCCTGGTTGGGGATTGGGTTTTTCAGTGACCAGCGAGCGGCGAATAGTGAACCCAGTCCCCAATCCTCAAGCGATCGCCAGATCTGTTTACAAAAATACACAATTGATTAAAATTAAGTTAAGTAAAGAAAACAGCAACAAGATTTACTTAACTAGATTTTAGATACACATAATCTTGATGGAATCAAATATAACAAAATTTAAAAAGTATCTGTATCCGTTGATACTAATTACGCCTTTTTTCCTTTGGGGAACGGCAATGGTAGCGATGAAAGGAGTGATTCCGAACACGACACCCTTATTTATGGCAGGAATACGCTTGCTGCCAGCCGGATTGTTAGTATTAGCTGTGGGAATGATTCTCGGTCGTCCTCAGCCTCAAGGCTGGAAAGCATGGTTGTGGATTAGTTTATTTGCCTTGGTAGACGGGGTAATGTTCCAAGGATTTCTCGCTGAGGGTTTAGTGAGAACCGGGGCTGGTTTAGGTTCGGTGATGATTGACTCCCAACCGATCGCGATCGCTATTCTCTCCAGTTGGCTATTTGGCGAAATTATCGGAATCTGGGGCGGAATCGGTTTACTGACAGGAGTTTTGGGAATTAGTTTAATTGGTTTCCCCGATCGCTGGATCGTTAATCTGCTTCAAGGTGACTTTCTCAACATCTCTTTTAACTGGGAAGCCTTGTTTAGTAACGGCGAGTGGTTAATGCTGCTAGCATCGCTGTCAATGGCAGTGGGAACAATTATGATTCGGTTTGTGACTCGTTATGCCGATCCCGTGACAGCCACAGGCTGGCACATGATCGTTGGGGGGTTGCCTTTATTCATATTTTCTGGTATAGGAGAATCAAACCAATGGGCAAATCTGGATTTGAATGGTTGGTTAGGACTGACTTACGCCACAGTATTTGGTAGCGCGATCGCCTATGGCTTATTTTTCTACATTGCTTCGTCAGGTAATCTCACTAGCTTTACTTCTCTAACCTTCCTCACACCAGTTTTTGCGCTAATTTTCGGCAATTTATTTTTAGCAGAAGTCCTCAGTGAAATTCAATGGGTCGGAGTATGCCTAACTCTGGTAAGTATACTTTTGATTAATCAGCGCGAAAGAATCGGACAATGGTGGCACAAGGAAGTTAGGGAAGAAAACGCCGAAACCAGTAACAGCCAAAAAACCGATCGCTCGGCGATCGCCAAACAAGTATCTCTGAAAATTACCGACTCCACCAGCAGAAGTATCAGTTAAGGAAACTTACGTTTCGATCGCAATAGTCGCTAAGCTAGAAACAGTGAAAAAAAATCAGGGCTTGCATCTGCCTTTGATGCCGTTACGATTTATAACAAGAGTGGGTTAGTCGGAAAAAAGGCTCAACTCAGCCGAGAAAAAATTACCGATCTAACCAAAACTTTGCGTCACACTGGCTGCCAAGTTATCAGCCCTGAATAAGTTTATGATGCGCGATCGCTTACCTCTGTTTCTAGCTGCCTGCTTTACTTGTCTAACTGTCACAGAAAATTTATCTACTCGGTTAGCATTTTCTCTCTCGTACCCAGGAGATTACGAAATTGCTCAGTTAGAAGACAACGCTACTACTCCTAAGCCTACCCTGATTCCCGGCAGTCAGGGTGCAGAAGTCGAACAACTGCAAACTAAACTCAAACAGTTAGGTTACTTCGAGGGCGAAATTGATGGTGTATACAACGAAAGTACCAGGTTAGCTGTAGAAGAATTTCAACGAAGCCAAGCTTTAGCTGCTGATGGTATTGTCGGCTCAGGTACTTGGCAAAAGTTAGACGCAGTTGAAGTAAAATCAACTCCTACCCCAGCAGAATCAGATACTTCTCCCGTTGAAGAAGAAAAACCTTTATTTAGCAAACGAACCTTATTTTTATTCGGCGTATTTTTTGCGATCGTCGCTAGCTTAGGAGTAGGTATAGTATTTTTACTGGGAATGTTCAAGGGTAAGAAGAAAGCAAGGCGAAATCTTAGATCCGTTTTACCCGAAGATAATTTAACTGACGAGTTTACTGACGATCCCGAATTAACCAACCAATTAGAGGAAGAACAAGTAACTAATGAAGATCGCTTAGATTTAGACAAAAATTACCACAATGGCGCTAATTTAGCAGTTTCTACTTCCGAAGATGGTAAAAGCGAGTCAAATAATCTTGAAAACTCTCTTCCGGAAATCCGCAAAACTTCTCGTCTCGCCAAAATTGATATTATTGACGAGTTGATTAAAGACTTGCGTCAACCAGATCCTAACAAGCGACGTAAAGCAATTTGGGAATTAGCCCAACGTGCCGATTCTCGCGCAATGCAGCCTTTAGTTGAGTTAATGATTGACTGTGATTCCCAAGAACGTAGTTTAATTTTGGAAGCGATCGCCCAAATTAGCAACCGTACTCTCAAACCCCTGAATCGGGCTTTAGCTATTTCCCTGCAAGACGATAACCCAGAAGTACGGAAAAACGCGATTCGCGATTTAACCAGAGTTTACGAGTTAATTTCTCAAGTTAGTCGTATGTTGTGCAATGCTGCTGACGATCCCGATCCAGAAGTTCAAGAAACGGCAGAATGGGCGCTTTCTCGGCTGAATCAGCTTCAAATGCCTGCTTCTGATTCTAATTTAGATCGCTTGTCAATGGGACAAAATCCGCCTAATAATTAGGGATTAGGGATTAGGGATTAGGGATTAGGGATTGGGGATTGGGGATTGGGGATTAGGGATTAGGGATTAGGGATTAGGGATTAGGGATTAGGGAGACAAGGAGTATAAACTGATAACTGATAACTGATAACTGTTCACTGAACCCAGTCACCAGTCCCCAGTCACCAGTCACCAGTCCCCAGTCCCCAGTCCCCAGTCCCCAGTCCCCAGTCACCAGTCCCCAGTCCCCAGTCACCAGTCCCCAGTCCCCAGTCACCAATTCCCAAATACTAACTAATGAAACTACTATTTTTATCAACACCTGTAGGTTGTCTCGGTTCGGGACAAGGTGGTGGTGTAGAATTAACACTGCAAAATGTTGCTCAAGAAATGCGAAAACGCGGACATGAAGTGCAAGTGGTTGCGCCTGTGGGTTCAGTTTTGGGCGATATTAGGATTGTGGGAATTGCCGGAAATTTGCAAGTTCCAGCGCAAAGTCAAGGACGAGATCTTCCGATTTGTTTGCCGGATAATTCAGTATTGGCGAATATGTGCGAGTATGTTCGCCAGGAACAGACAAATTACGATTTAATTGTTAATTTTGCTTACGATTGGTTGCCCTTTTACCTAACACCATTTTTTCGCTGTCCGATCGCTCATTTTATCAGTATGGGTTCAATGAGTGTGGCGCTGGATCGAATTATGACAGATGTGGCGCAGAAATTTCCCGAGGCGATCGCGGTTTATACTCTCTCTCAAGCGGCTACTTTTCCTTTTGCTGAGTCTTGTCATATTTTAGGCAGTGGCATCGATTTGGATTTGTATCAATTTTGTCCCCAACCAGGAGAATCTTTGGCTTGGTTGGGTAGAATTGCACCAGAGAAAGCCCTTGAAGATGCGGTTGCAGCCGCGAAAATTACTGGAATTCCGCTACGGATTTTTGGCAAAATGCAGGATCGAGATTACTGGCAGCAAATTTGTCAAGATTATCCTGATGCACCTGTAGAATATGGCGGATTTTTGTCTACTGTAGAGTTACAACGGGAATTAGGTCAATGTCGGGCGATGTTGATGACTCCTCGTTGGGTAGAAGCTTTTGGTAATGTCGTCATTGAAGCTTTTGCTTGCGGAGTTCCGGTTATTGCCTATCGTCTCGGTGGACCTGCCGAAATCGTTCGCGATGGCAAAACAGGCTTTTTGGTTGAACCGGGCAGCGTCACGGGGCTAGTAGAGGCAATTCAGCGTATAAATGAAATCGATCGCTATGCTTGTCGTCAGCAAGCTGAGGCAGAATATTCTTTAGCCGCGTTAGGCGATCGCTTTGAAATCTGGTTTAATCAAGTTAGGCAAAGTTAGCCCACAGAATGATAATCTGGGGCTATCTAGATTTAATTTATCTCAGGAAGTGAGATATGCTGAATTGAAAGATTTAATCGAAGAAATCTTTAACTTTTTCGACTAAGTTTTCGCCAGTATTTTCAGCGCGATCTTCGGCGCGATCGAGAGAATTTTCAATCTTGTCCCCAGTGCGATCGAAATTAATTTTCGCTTCACCAGCAGCTTGTTGCGCTTTACCTTTAGCTTCTCTTAATGCACCTTCAACTTGATTGGAAGTTGTGCCGAAGTTTCTCTGGGCTTTACCTGCGGCTTCGTTAGTCTTACCTTGAATTTTATCACCAATCCCTTCAAAAGTATTTTCTAAAGCAATGAGAGCTTGAGAGCCGCTCATGTTAGGATTTGCTGAAGCTGAAGGTACGCCTACTCCCACAAATAATAAGCAAATTAGGCAGATTGGTAAAACGAAACGGAAAATTTTCTTAATCATATTAAGCGCGAAATGTTTGTAATGGAGAATACAAAAATCACTTTTTTTAGTGACTTTTGCATTCTCGCGCTTCTCTAGTGAAATTTTAATGGATCTAGAGACAGATTAATTCGGTTATTGTTTTATCTCCTAAGATAGATATATTTTTTAGGGATGAAATTTTAGCAAAAAACTCAATTGAACTTATCCCAAATCCTCATAATTAATCACAATTGAAAACCAGCCAGCTAACCTAGAAACATTAAAGTCTTTTTGAAGTGTGGCATTTTGCCAACTATAGCAATGGTAAATCATTCGTAAAATTTAGAGAGACTAAAATGCAACGTCTCTACACCAGATAATTAAAAAAATCACAAATCTCCTCCTAAGATAGAAAACTTATTGTCAGTAAAGGCAAAATTGTTGTAGTCGCTACTCGTTTTTAATCAAGAAAAGTTACAGTTTAGACTTGGTAGATATGAAGTTATAATCAAAACCAAATTTATATTAGTTTGTAGTTAAAATTGTATTTTTGAACGAAATATCTTTTTTTAGCTTTAGCAAAGAACTAATATAAAATTCATGTCTTGATAACTAGCCACGATCGAAACAAGCGATGAAAATCGAAGCGATACGCGCATTACAATAATCTTAAAGCATTTTGGTAGTGCGGAAATTTTATCCGCTAGATAACTGATTGACTAAAAACTGTACATGAACGCTAAGATAAAATATAAAATAGTCGCCTGAAATCAACATTTAAAATTTATGAATTCACTATTATCCCGCTTGCTAGCAATTTTTCTCAGCTTAACTTTGCTGTTTTCAACTGGCTGTCAGACTAATTCTCGAACTGACAGCGATATAATTAAGATTACCATGTGGCATGGAATAAATCCACCTGCAAATAGAGATGTTTTTAATGAATTAGTTGCTAAGTTTAATCAAAATCATCCCCACATAGAATTAGAAGCATTATATATCGGACAACCAGATGGACAATTACCGAAAATTCTCACAGCAGTAGTAGGAAATGTGCCACCGGACATTCTTTGGTTTACACCGCAATTAACAGGTCAACTAGTAGAATTACAGGCGATCAAACCCCTTGATGATTGGCTAAATAATTCTCCTCTAAAAGCTGAAATTGACCCAGTTTTGTTTGAATCTATGGAATTGAACGATCATTTGTGGTCGATTCCTTTAGCTACTAATAATGCAGCAATATTTTATCGTCCTTCTTTGTTTGAGAAAGCAGGAATTACTGAGTTGCCGCAAACTTGGGCAGAATTACGGAAAGTAGCAGAAAAATTAACTCAGGATTTCGATAAAGATGGTTTAATCGACCAATATGGATTATTTTTATCTTTAGGAAAAGGAGAATGGACTGTGTTTGCGTGGCTACCCTTTGTCTTTAGTGCGGGTGGCGAATTAACTTCCGGAAATCAGCCGAATTTAGTTAATGAAGGTACCATTTCTGCCTTACAATTTGGGGCAGATTTAGTAGGAGATAATTTAGCAATTTTATCTGCACCAGAAAGAGGTTATGAAATGGATAATTTCCTTACGGGAAAAGCAGCCATGCAAGTAACAGGACCTTGGACTTTAGGACAATTACAGCAAACTAATATAGATTATGGTGTTTTTCCTATTCCTGCCAAAAAAGAACGTGCCGCAGTTGTGGGTGGAGAAAACTTATTTGTCTTTAAAACTACTCCGGAAAGAGAACAAGCAGCAATTGAGTTTTTGTCCTATGTTTTGAGTGAAGAATTTCAAACAGCTTGGGCTTTGGGGACAGGATATTTACCGATTAATAAAAAAGCCCAAAAAAGTGCAGAATATCAAAAATTTGTGCAAGAAAATCCCATGCTAAATGTATTTTTGCAGCAAATGGACTGGGCGCGATCGCGTCCTATCATTCCCGGTTATACTCGTCTCTCAGAAAACTTCGGACGTGCAATTGAAGCTTCTCTTCTAGGGAAAGAAAGCCCCGCAGAAGCTTTAGCTGCATCTCAACGACGTTTAGAGTTAATTTTTCAAGATAAATACGTTCAGAAATGATTGACAAAAATCAATATCTGTGTTCATCTGCGTTGATCTGTGGTTTCAACTGCTATCCTAAATTTTGCTCACAGTTGAGGAAATTTAATGACAGGAAAACCGACAAATAAATGTCAGTTACCACCACCGCTAAAACCAGGAGATAGGTTACGAGTTATTACTCCTAGCGGAACTTTGCGCGAGTTGGAAGCGTTTGAGAAGGGAGTAAAAATTTGGCGCGATCGCGGCTACCAAATCGAATACGCTAGTCATTGGGATGCACGTTGCGGCTATTTGGCAGGAAAAGATAGCCAACGCCGTGAAGCGTTAGCTGAGGCTTGGTTTGACCCGGAATGTAAAGGTATTCTTTGTGCTAGAGGTGGTTATGGTAGCACGAGGTTGCTGGAAAATTGGCGTTGGGATGTTGAGAGTGAAGGAATTTGCGGACAAGGAAGTAGAGAGGTTGCATGCAACGTCTCTACAAACCCCAATCACCAATCACCAATCACCAATCACCAGTCCCCAGTCCCCAGTCACCAATCACCAGTCCCCAGTCCCCAGTCCCCAGTCACCAGTCCCCAGTCACCAGTCCCCAGTCCCCAGTCCCCAGTCACCAGTCCCCAGTCACCAGTCCCCAGTCCCCAGTCCCCAATCACCAAATGGCTAATCGGCTTTTCTGATGTCACAGCATTGCTGTGGAGTTTAGCGAAAGCGGGTATTTCTAGCTTACACGCGCCGGTTTTAACTACTTTGAGTAGGGAGCCTCAATGGTCAATTGAACGACTGTTTGACTGCGTAGAAGGTCGTTCAGTGGCTCCTTTGACTGGTAATGGTTGGGGTGGTGATGTAGCGACTGGGATCTTGTTACCAGCTAATTTAACTGTAGCGACTCATTTGTTAAATACACCTCTTCAACCTAACCTGGAAGGCGTTATTCTGGCTTTAGAAGACGTGACAGAGGCTCCTTATCGCATTGACCGAATGTTAACTCAGTGGCGGATGTCTGGGGCGTTTGCGGGGGTAAAAGGTATTGCTTTGGGACGTTTTAGTCGGTGTTGCGCTCCCGAAGGAATACCCAGTTGGACTGTAGAAGAAGTGTTAAGCGATCGCCTCATCGATCTTAATATTCCCATTGTCTCAGATTTGGCTTTCGGTCATGAGGGCGCAAATGCGGCTCTTCCAGTGGGACAATTTGTTACTTTGGATGGATCTCAAGGTATTTTAGCTTTTCAGTCTCAGGAAAGCATTACGAATAAATAACCACAATCTACAAAGAGCAATTAAGCAATGATAAGCTAGCAAATGCACTTAAAAATCTCTCTATAACAAGGTGAAGTTCATATGACTGGGACAACCCAGATACCATATCTCTTACGTGCGGCTCGTAATGAGGAGTTAGAGCGTCCTCCAGTGTGGATGATGCGACAAGCGGGTCGTTATATGCAGGTTTATCGCGATTTGCGCGAGAAATATCCCAGTTTCCGCGAGCGATCGGAAAATGCTGAGATTGCGATCGAAATTTCCTTGCAACCCTGGAAGGCGTTTCAACCGGATGGGGTGATTATGTTTTCTGATATTTTGACTCCTTTACCAGGAATCGGTATTCCTTTTGATATCGTCGAAAGTAAGGGACCGATGATTCAACCGCCAATCCGGAGTCAGGAACAAATTGACCAATTGCATCCTCTAGAGCCAGACGAGTCTCTACCGTTTATTAAGAAAATTTTAACGGCTTTGCGCGAGGAAGTTGGCAACCAAGCGGCGGTATTAGGTTTTGTCGGCGCACCTTGGACATTAGCAGCTTACGCGATCGAAGGTAAAAGCTCGAAAAATTACGCGATTATTAAGAGTATGGCGTTTTCTGAGCCGAAAATGCTGCATCAGTTTTTAGGGAAATTGGCTGAGGCGATCGCTACTTACGTTTGCTACCAAATTGACTGCGGAGCGCAGATCGTGCAAATGTTTGACTCTTGGGCTGGTCAACTTTGTCCTCAAGATTACGAAATTTTTGCTTTACCATATCAACTGCAAGTTGTCAAGAAGGTAAAGGAAACTCACCCAGATACACCCTTAATTCTCTACATTAGTGGTAGTGCAGGCGTGTTAGAAAGAATGGGTAGATCGGGAGTTGATTTTGTCAGTGTAGACTGGACAGTAGATATGGCAGAAGCCAGAGAGCGTCTCGGTAAAGATATGAAAGTACAAGGAAATATCGACCCTGGCGTATTATTTGGCTCAAAGGAATTTATCCGGGAGCGAATTATTGATACCATTCGTAAAGCCGGATCTCGCGGTCATATCCTGAACCTCGGTCATGGCGTGTTACCGGGAACACCTGAAGAAAATGTGGCTTTCTTCTTTGAAACCGCCAAACAAGCGGATAAACTCCTGGCTTTTAGCGCCTAAAATAGGTGACTAAAGGGAACCTTTTCCGTTCAAGCAAGATCCAAAAGCAAAACTCTCAAAGCGAAAATCCCATGACCCCCAAGCGGATTTTATTGACAGGTGCTACTGGCTGTATTGGTCATTACATCGCCGAAGCGATCGTTCAAGAAACCGAACACGAGTTATTCTTGTTGGTGAGGAATCGCGATCGCTTGAAGTTTGACTATGAAGCACGTCCAGGTGTAACAATTTTAGAAGCAGATCTGCGGGCGATCGACCGTTTTAACGATTTGCTGAAAACAATTAACGTGGCGATTCTAGCAGCAACCGCTTGGGGTGGTTCGGCGGAAGTTTTTGATATTAATGTTGCGAAAACTGTACGCTTACTAGAGTTACTCGATCCTTTGATTTGCGAACAAGCGATTTATTTCTCTACAGCTTCAATTTTGGATCGAGATAATCGTTTATTAACTGAAGCAAAGCAGTTAGGGACAGACTACATTCGTTCTAAATATGACTGTTTTTGTCGTTTGTCTCGACTGCAACTTGCACCGAAAATTACCGCCCTTTTTCCAACTTTAGTTTTCGGTGGAGACGAGAATAAACCTTATTCTCATCTTTCTTCTGGTTTGCCAGGAGTGGTAAAGTGGATTAACTTAATTCGCTGGTTCAAAGCTGAGGGAAGTTTCCACTTTATCCATGCTAGGGATATTGCGAAAGTAGTCGTTCATTTAATCGAACATCCAGAAGCAAAAGATTTCCTCGACGAAAAAGAAAACGTCCGGGAAATTACTAAAGTTATTTTAGGTAATCCCTCAATTACAGTTAACGAAGCAATCGAAGAACTTTGTGCTTATTTTGGCAAAAAGATATACTTCCGCATTCCTTTAACTGATTGGTTGGCAAATTTCTTAATTGCGGTGTTTAATATCCAAATGGCAGCCTGGGATCGCTTTTGTTTCCGTTATCGTCATTTTACTTATCGCCATCCCGTACATCCAACTACATTCGGTTTGCCTAGTTATTGTCCTACGTTAACTGATGTTTTGAAAGTCCGAGGAATTCCTTCGGGTAAAAGTAGTCAAACTGTAATCACAGAGGAATTAAGAGCAAGCGAAGAAGAATGATCCCGGAGCGATCGCAGTACCTATCCCCAGAGCAGATTGCATCTACAGGTGAAATTATCAGTATCATCAGTATCAGTGGATATGGTGCTGTCACAGTTCACTGAAGTTATGATTCCAGTGCAGCAGAGAACTGAAAACTGAGTAAATCAAAGGTTTACCATGCTTGGAAAACACTAGACTTTAAGTTTGGCTACGAGTTCATCTGCAAGCTTTTCGAGATCGCCAGTGTCAAACAAAACAAAAGTATCATATCTAATTCTAAAAAAAAGTCCGACATTCATCTTGGCGAGTGTAACTTCAAGCGAGAAGTTTTTTCCATCGATTGCTAACTGTTTTCCGGCTCGCTTAAAGATAGTATGTTCAGAATTTGTAAAATACTCAGTAAAACCTGCATCCTCTATGATGATATGGGCTTGAGCTAATGATACACTCTGTTCAATTTTTCTTTCGATAACTTTCCAACCCCGCATGAGTTATATTTTCTCTTTGTACTAATTCTTCATTAAATTATCTCTCTTCTGTCACTCTGGGGGAAATTAGTTTAATTCGCCCTAAGCTCTCATCGATTCATTTTTTAGGAATAGCCGATAGAATAGCTCGAAGTGCTTTGTTTACTTCTTCAGAAGTCTTGAAAACTTCAGCAACATCGGCTTGTAATGTAACAGTTACAGAATTTTCATCTTTAGAAATAACAAAACGGTTGGGACGAGCTTTAGTATAATCAAAATTATATTCAGGAAGTAATTCGTCTTCAGAATTTTTGTTAGGATCAAAATTGCCTGTATTTTTCATAATCTTGACGTTCTTTTTTGGTTGCCAAACGTGCGCTGATAATACGAATTATTTGGTTTTTTTCGGTATAGCAAACTAAGACAAGGTGATTTTTGTCATCATGTCCAATAATAATTTCTCGTTTTTCGCCGACAGAATGCCACTCATCATCAAAGATATAGGCTAGGGGATCTTTAAAAACAGTTTTGGCTTCTTCAAAGTCAATACCGTGCTTTTTGAAGTTTAGTGAAGCTTTTTGGTCATCCCACTCAAACTGTAAGTTCATAAACTCGAATTCTGTTTAATAGTCTAACTGATTTTATACCCCCAGCGCTATCCTCTTTACGCTTAAGTGGTCAGCCAGAGTTAGAATGTCGCTCAATTCATACAGATTAGATTACGATAATGCCTTTAGTCTACGTCCTAAACTTGACCGTCGCGATCTCTCCAATACCGAGAATCTTTGAGTAAATTTCTCGTTTGCGGACCGGCAATTCCATCGGGAGTTAAGCCAACATCTCGTTGAAAATCACGTACTGCTCTTTCTGCGACAGGACCATAATAACTATCGTTACCGACGTTGTAATAACCGGCACGTCGTAAGTCTTCGATTAATTCGTAAATTAATGGACCTCTGTTACCACGTCGAAAGCAATAACTACCACGGTTGGGTCCGCTAGTACATCGGGAATAGTTGACTTGGGCTAGTTGGAGATTGGTTTGGTTTTCCGATTGAGAGGGAACGACAAAAGCAAGTGTATTTGGGGCTAGGAGGGGAAAGTTACTCAGCCCTAAACTAACTATCAAACTAGCTAAGAAATTGCTAACTGGTTGTGTTTTCATCGAAAGTTACCTCACTGCAATTGAGTGCTTCTACATACTGTTCTCCTCCCAGCGAGAGATTTTTGGCGGGAGTTCCAAACTTGTAATATTTCTTAATGAGATCGGAGCGATCGCCTGGGCGATTATGTTTCTAAGCAACCAAGATGAGATTATGAGTAAGTTACGAGTGGGTATAGCTGGACCTGTGGGATCGGGGAAAACGGCGCTATTAGACGCATTATGTAAAAGTTTGCGCGATGAGTATCAAATTGCGGTAGTCACGAACGATATATATACTCAGGAAGACGCGCAATTTTTAGTGAGATCCGAAGCTTTGTCAGGCGATCGCATTCTGGGAGTAGAAACGGGAGGTTGTCCCCACACGGCAATCCGCGAAGATGCTTCCATGAATCTTGTGGCGATCGCGCAACTGGAAAAGCGTTTCCAAAACTTAGATTTAGTCTTCCTCGAAAGCGGTGGAGACAACCTCGCAGCCACATTTTCGCCCGAATTAGTCGATTTAACCATTTATGTCATCGATGTCGCCGCAGGCGATAAAATCCCCCGCAAAGGCGGTCCAGGGATTACCAAATCCGACTTACTGGTAATCAATAAAATTGACCTCGCCCCTCTCGTCGGCGCAGATTTAAGCATTATGGAACGAGATGCCAAAAAAATGCGCCCAGACAAACCCTTTGTGTTCACTAATTTGAAAACTCAACAAGGATTAGCGATCGTCCGAGACTTTATAAAACTTCATCTAGGAACTTAGCTCTCAGTAACCATTGTGTATCGAAAAACACAATTTCCTTGAGACTATCGATATAACATCTCTCTTTGACTGTCTGAATCTCACGTAGGGCAGATTCAGCTATGTAAGGGAGGTATATAAAAAATTACTATGCCAGGACAATTAGGCAGACGGAAATTTTTAATTTACGGTTCCGCAGCCTTTGGAACTAGCCTGTTACTGAAAGCTTGTTCGGATAGCGAAACCACAGAACCGACCGCAGCAGGTCAAGATGAAGAAGGCCCCACAGCAGCTAGTAGCGGAGACACGATCAAAGTAGGTATTTTGCACTCCCTAAGTGGGACAATGGCAATCAGCGAAACCACCGTAGTCGATGCCGAAAAATTAGCGATCGAGCAAATTAACGAAGCTGGCGGTGTACTCGGTAAGCAAATCGAGATGGTTGTCGAAGATGGCGCTTCAGATTGGCCCACATTTGCAGAAAAAGCAACCAAACTGATCGACCAAGATAACGTCGTTACTGTTTTCGGTTGTTGGACTTCAGCGAGTAGAAAAGCAGTTCTACCTGTATTTGAATCCAAAGATCACTTGCTTTGGTATCCCGTCCAATACGAAGGTCAAGAATGTTCTAAAAATATTTTCTACACTGGCGCAGCACCAAACCAACAAATTGAGCCTGCGGTTACGTGGTTGATGGAAAATAAAGGCACCCAGTTCTTTTTAGTCGGTTCGGACTACGTTTTCCCTCGCACAGCTAACACAATTATTAAAGAACAAGTCAAGGCTGAAGGTGGCGAAATTGTCGGCGAAGATTACTTGCCACTTGGTAATACCGAAGTTACGGCAATTATCACCAAAATTAAAACAGCTTTACCTGATGGCGGTGTAATCTTTAATACCCTCAACGGCGACAGCAACGTTGCTTTCTTTAAACAAATGCAAGGTGCGGGACTCGGACCTGACAAATATCCTGTAATGTCAGTTAGTATCGCCGAAGAAGAAGTTAAGCAAATTGGTGTCGAATACCTGAAAGATCACTATGCAGCTTGGAATTATTTCCAAACGATTGATACTCCCAAAAACGAAGAATTTGTCCAGAATTTTAAAGCTAAGTACGGCGAAGATCGGGTAACTAACGACCCGATGGAATCTGCTTACAACATGATTTATTTGTGGAAGCAGGCGGTAGAAAAAGCGGGAACGGCTGATGACTTAAATAAGGTACGTCAAGCAGCTATTGGTCAAAGTTTTGATGCTCCCCAAGGTACAGTAACAATGCAACCGAACCATCATATTTCTCAAACTGTCAGAATTGGTCAAGTTCGTGATGATGGTTTATTTGATATTGTTTGGGCTACTGATGGTCCGATAGATCCAATTCCTTGGAATCAATACGTGCCAGAAACAAAAGGCTATGCCTGTGACTGGACTGACCCGAATAAGGGTGGTAAATACAAGGTTGAAGAAAGTTAAAAATCAGGGTGGGCAATGCTCACCCTCAAATCTTACTCATAGTTTTTTACAAGTTAATCGTGTCACTATTACTCGAATCTATTGTTAATGGTCTTAGTATCGGTTCAGTGCTGCTAATTGCCGCTTTGGGACTGGCTATTGTTTTTGGTTTGATGGGTGTAATTAATCTCGCTCACGGTGAGTTAATGATGCTAGGAGCATACGCAACTTTTGTTGTCCAAAATGCGTTCAAAGGTTTCGGCGAACCCTGGTTTAGTCTTTATATTTTCTTTGCTATTCCTGTTGCTTTTTTAGTCGCGGCTTTAGTAGGTTTAGCTTTAGAAAAAGGTGTAATTCGCTTTCTCTACGGACGACCTTTGGAAACTTTGTTAGCGACTTGGGGCGTAAGTTTGATTTTGCGGCAATTTGTTCGTAGTGTTAATTGGGTGATGATTATTGGGATTGGTGTATTTTGTCTGTTATTTTTTGGTTCTCTCTGGGCTTTACGCCGTTACTCAGATTGGCAAAGAATTAAAAAATGGGCAAGTGTAATTATGTTGATTTACTCGCTGGGAATTGGTATTTTAAGCGGGTTTTTAATTGGCAAAACTGATAATGAAGTTTTAACAAGACCTTGGTTTAGTGCGAGAAATGTTGACGTTACTGCCCCGGAATGGCTGCGCGGTGGATTGCCGATCGCGGGTTTTCAATTAGCTTATACTCGCTTGTTAATTATAATTTTGACAATTCTTTGTTTATTGGGAGTTTATTGGTTTTTAAATCGTTCTAATTGGGGTTTGCGAATTCGCGCGGTAACTCAAAATCGCAGCATGAGTGCTTGTTTGGGAATTCCCACAGAAAAGGTAGATGCGCTAACATTTGCACTCGGTTCTGGGTTAGCAGGAATTGCTGGTTGTGCGATTAGTTTTTTGGGTTCTGTTGGACCGAATACCGGACAAAATTACATTGTCGATACGTTTATGGTAGTGGTTGTCGGTGGTGTAGGGAATTTGCTGGGGACAATTTTAGCAGCTTTAGCGATCGGGACAATTAGTTATTTAATTGGTTCGGGAACGATCGCGTTATTACTCGCACCAGTAGCATCTCTTCAGCCGTTGGTTGGGTTTTTTGAATTTTTTGCTACAGCAAGTATGGCAAAGGTTATGGTATTTGCTTTAATTATCGCCTTTTTACAGTTCCGACCTGCGGGAATTTTCCCTCAGAAAGGACGCATGGCGGATGCTTAGGTTGAAAATTTATGAAGTATAAAAAGAAACAAAATCTACTGGTAGAAGCGGCAATAGTTGCAGCGATCGCGCTTTTGCTAGCTTTATTAATGCCAGCATTGCTGCCAGCTTTTCGCCTCAAATTGTTGGGTAGATTTTTAGCTTTAGCAATTGTTGCTCTCGGAATTGATTTAATTTGGGGTTATACGGGCTTATTAAGTTTAGGACATGGAATCTTTTTTGCCCTAGGTGGTTATGCTTTGGCAATGCACATTAATTTGCAACCTGAAGGACAACTGCCGGAATTTTTTACGCTTTATGGTGTTAATGAATTGCCTGGGTTTTGGCAACCTTTTTACTCGTTTCCCTTTACTTTAATTGCCCTGATTGTTATTCCGGGAATTGTCGCCGGATTGCTAGGTTATTTGGTATTTCGTAATCGCATTAAAGGGGTTTATTTTTCGATTTTAACCCAAGCGGCTTTATTAGTTTTCTTTAATTTCTTTAACGGACAACAGAAGTTAATTAATGGCACAAATGGTCTGAAAACTGATACCGAAACTATTTTTGGCGTGCTTGCAGGTTCCGATGGGGCGCAAATAGCTTTTTATGAAGTGACGATTTTGTCATTAATTGCAGTTTATGCCCTTTGTCGTTGGTTGACAAGCGGACGTTTTGGGCGTTTATTAGTGGCAATTCGTGATGATGAAACCAGGGTGCGTTTTTCCGGTTACGATCCCACGGGATTCAAAGTATTAGTATTTGCAATTTCGGGCGCGATCGCCGGAATTTCGGGGGCGCTTTATACGGTGCAAACGGGCATTATTACGCCGAATGCAATGGAAGTGGCTTTTTCAATCGAAATGGTGATTTGGGTGGCTGTAGGAGGCAGAGCAACGTTAGTAGGAGCAATTTTAGGAGCGGTATTAGTTAATTTTGCCCGGACTTTGTTAAGCGAACAATTTCCCGAAGTTTGGTTATTTTTCCAAGGTGCGCTATTTTTAATTGTCGTGACAGTGCTTCCAGAGGGAATCGTTGGCTGGTTGCGTGAAATAGGTTGGGGGAAAATGCGATCGTTACTGGGAATGGAGAAAAGACTTATTACTTATCCTAGTATTGAGGAAAACCCGGAAGTACAGCGAGAAAGAGAAGAAATTGGTTCCTAATAAATTAGTTTGTAGTTAGGGCTAAAGCCCGAAAAAGTAGCGCTAAAGCGCTCACTACGAACTCAAAGTTTGTAGTTAGGGCTAAAGCCCGGAAAAGAGGCGCTAAAGCGCTCACTACGAACTCAAAGTTTGTAGTTAGGGCTAAAGCCCGAAAAAGTAGCGCTAAAGCGCTCACTACGAACTCAAAGTTTGTAGTTAGGGCTAAAGCCCGAAAAAGTAGCGCTAAAGCGCTCACTACGAACTCAAAGTTTGTAGTCAGGGCTAAAGCCCGGAAAAGAGGCGCTAAAGCGCTCACTACGAACTAAGTATTACTAAGATTAAAAAAAATGGGCGAACAAATTCTCAAAACCGAAAATGTAACTGTCAGTTTTGACGGTTTCAAAGCGATAAATAACCTTAACTTCAGTATGGATACTGGCGAATTACGAGTAGTTATCGGTCCAAATGGTGCAGGAAAAACTACCTTTTTAGACATCATTACAGGAAAAGTACAGCCAACCGAAGGACAAGTATTATTTAAAGGGCAAAATTTACGCCGTTTATCAGAACACAAAATTGCTCGTTTGGGAATTGGGCGTAAATTTCAAACACCGCGAGTTTATCTTAATCTGACAGTAAGAGAAAATTTGGATTTGATTTCTAATCGCCAAAAAAATGTTTTCCAAACTTTATTTGGTAGCGCTGCTGCTGCGGAAAAGCGTAGTGTAGCAGGTTTATTAGAAACAATTGGTTTAGAAACAAAAGCGGAGATTAAAGCACAATATTTGTCTCATGGTGAAAAGCAACGTTTAGAAATTGGAATGTTAGTCGCGCAATCGCCGGATTTATTATTAGTAGATGAACCTGTGGCTGGTTTGACTGACGAAGAAACTGAAAATGTCGGTAATTTGCTGTTAGCTTTGGCGGAAAGTCATTCAATTATTGTAATCGAACATGATATGGAATTTGTGCGGCAAATTGCGCGAAAAGTTACGGTTTTGCATCAGGGTTCGGTTTTGTGCGAAGGAAATATGGATGAGGTACAAAACGATCCTCGTGTGATTGAAGTTTATTTGGGAGAGTCACCAGAAGATGGTCATAACTAATTAGTACGAGAAACAGAGTATTTTTAACTAAATTTTGCAGTTTTCAAAGGAATAAATTATGACTTCAGTAAGTGAATTAACCTCACCAGCAGCAACGGATTTAATGTTACAAATTAGTGGCTTAAATGTTTATTATGGCGAGAGTCACATTTTGCGAGATGTTGATTTAAGCGTTCCAAAAGGAAAAATGGTTTGCTTAATTGGACGCAATGGTGTGGGGAAAACTACTTTGTTGAAAAGTATTATTGGGTTGCTCAAACCGCGAATTGGAATTATTGATTTTGCAGGTATTCCTATTAATAGTTTATCGCCCGATCGCCGTGCGAGATTGGGTATTGGTTATGTACCCCAAGGACGAGATATTATTCCGCGTGTGACGGTGAAGGAGAATTTATTGCTGGGTTTAGAAGCGAGACGCGATCGCGTGAAATCAGAAATTCCTGATGAGATTTTTGAGTTGTTTCCGGTATTGAAAACGATGTTATCTCGCATGGGAGGCGATTTGAGTGGGGGACAACAACAACAATTGGCGATCGCGCGGGCTTTGATGGGAAAACCGCAATTACTTCTGCTTGATGAACCTACCGAGGGGATTCAACCTTCAATTATTCTCGAAATTGAAGCGGCTGTGAAGCGAATTATTGCGGCTACCGGAATTTCGGTTTTATTAGTCGAACAACACCTACATTTTGTCCGCCAAGCTGATAAATATTACGCAATGCAAAAAGGTGGAATTGTTGCTTCTGGCGATACTAGCGAATTATCTCAAGAAGTAATTCAAAGATTTTTGGCTGTTTAGAATATTTCTCTATTCCAAGCTTAAGTATTGACGTAAAATATTTTGAACTTGCTGTAATAATTCGGATTCAAGTTCACCTAAATATTTCACTAAACGCACTTTATCAAAAGTCATCGGTTCCACGCATACTAATAAACTATCAACGGACAAATTATTTTGCGTTGATGAGGGTACTTTGACTACCGCAGGTGACAGGCGGCGATCGCTAACTTTTACAGACGTAAAAGGCAATACTGTTACCTTCGTGCGTTGAGTATTAAATACAGTACCAGAAATAACTAAAGCTGGACGAGTTTTGCGAATTTCACTAGCTATAGATGGGTCAAAATTTACCACCCAGATGCTTCCCAATCGGTAATTGCCGCTTTCTCCCATTCACTTTCCCATCCTAATTCAAGTTCATCAACTAGCGCACAAGCTTCTGCAAGTTTGGCATCTTCTTGCTGCTTTTGCCATTGTTTCAGGAGTTTTTCAATTAGCGCACTTGGATTTTCGACTTTTTTATCGAGATACTCTAGCAATTCATCTGATAAGTAAATAGATATTTCTGCCATAGTATATTGAAAGTTTCTTTGACTATAATTATAGCAAAAATATAATCTTTTCTACCTAAAAACAATTTAATTCACTGAACAAACTTTATTTTCAACTAAAATTACGGGAATTGAACTTGTTTCTAAAACTGCTTGGGAAACCGAACCAACTAACACCTTTTCCCACGGTTGATGTCCGCGTTTGCCCATAATTATATCGGTGACTTGATATTCTTCGGCGGTGCTGACAATTGTTTCGGCAACGGAACCATTGACGGTAATAAATTGATGGTGAATGTCGGCAAGTAAGCGCTTGGTTTGTTTTTTTAGTTGCTCAATTTCTAAGTCGTTACTGCTACTAATTACGTGTAAAATTATTGCTTCACCATTACTTTTTCGAGCTAAATCTGCTGCTTTTTTTAATACTTTTTCAGCTAAAGGAGAAGTATCGACGGCAGTTAGTAATAATGTTCGGGCTGTGACAGTAACTTTGGTGGGATCGACTTCACCTTTGGCTAATAATTTGGGTGCAAAAGTGGGAATTGCCCAAGCACCTAACGGGGCTGTGGTTAAAATAGAAAGGGCGGCGATCGCTAAAATTATCTCTCCTCCTGCGATTCCTAAACTTAAGGGAATTGCCCCAATTGCCGCTTGTACTGTGGCTTTGGCGGAATTTCCTGGTAGTAAAAATAGTCGTTCTCGCCAATTCCAATTACTTCCTAATGTGGAGAGATACCAGCCAATACTTCTACCACAAATTAAGCCAATTGTCAACAGCAATAAGCCTGGTAATAGCACATTTTCTAAGACTTTTAGTTGTACACTTGCGCCGAGTAAAACAAACAAAACAATTTCCGCAATTACCCAGAGAGTGTTGAAGCCCAAGCGTAATCTGCGGGCTAAAGGCGCATCTAATTCTATGAGAAAAAATCCTAGCGCCATTGTTGCTAAATAGCCAGAAAAGTAAGGTAAAATTTCGGCAAAAATAACGAGAAACAAGGCTAAACAAGCAGCAATTAAAACTTCTTGGACTACATTTTGCGCCCAAGTTTTTTGCTGCAAAAGCCAGTCAAGTAAACGGGCGGCTAAATAACCAATTATGATCCCAAAAATTATTTGAATTGCTACTTGAATTGGTAATAATTGTAAGGCGTTGCTGTCAAAATTTGACTGAGATAAAAAATTGAGTAATAAACTAAAAAGTAGCAGAATTAAGACATCAGATAAAGCACTTCCGGTGAGAATAACATCAGGAATTCCTTTAGTTACACCCCAACCTAAACTTTTCAGACGCAACATTCCGGGGACGATAACCGCAGGAGATTCTGCACCCACGACGCAACCAAGGAGCAAACCTGTGAGAAAATCAAAATTGAAGAGGAAGATAGCCGCGATCGCCACAACCACAGCTTCAGTCATTGCCGGAAGCAAACCTAAGCGAATCGCCACACTTCCCTGCTGAACTAGCTTTTCGCGATCCAAGCCCAAACCAGCCCGCATCAAGATTACCATTACCGCAAAGGTACGCAAATCATCAGCTAATTCATAAACTTGGGAAGCGAGTAAATCTCCAACTTCTCGTCCTAAGAGAATACCAGCTAAAATCATCCCAATCAAGGGTGGCGCACCGAAACGGCGCACCAACTGACCGCTAAAATAGCCTAGTAGTAAAATTAAGATTGCGCTTGTTAGCATCCTAGAAATTTGTTGGGGAAAATACTATTTTACTAGAATGCGCTGGTGATTCAATGACTAATCATCCAAGGTCGTCCGCAAGCTTGACTTTTATAGCTAGTTTTTTTAGCTTTAACCTCACGTTTAATTAGTTCTGGTTCCTTGATTTCCCTACGTTTTACACCACCAGAATTTAAATTTATATTTGGTGGCGAAAAAATCCGCTTGGCAGCAGCTTCGCAGGTGGGACAATAAGTAGGATTGTCATATTCAGCTAGCGATCGCCAAACTTCAAAATTCCCGCAACTTTCGCAACGAAATTCGTATAAAGGCATAATTTTTTACTCCAATTTTTGTTGATAACCACAGATAAACACAGATAAACGCAGATAAGATATCCGTGTTCATCCGTGTTTATCTGTGGTTTAAGTTGGTAAAATACTTTTCTCGAAAATTTCCGTCGGAATAGCTAAAGTACAACAAGCATTGGGTATGTCAACTATACCGCTAATTCGACCTTCCACTGGCGCAGAACTAATTAATAGATAAGCTTGTTCGCCAGTAAATCCAAACTTCTTCAAATATTCAATCGCATTTAAACAAGCCCGACGATAAGCAACATGAGCATCTAAATAATATTGCTCGCCGCTAAATTCGTCAACAGAAATTCCTTCAAAGACCAAATATTCTGAGTAGCGAGGTTCAACAGGACCCGGTTTAAAAATTGGGTTAATTAAACCATATTTTTCGACACCACCTTTAATTATATCGACGTGCAAATCGATATAACCAGACATTTCGATCGCACCGCAGAAAGAAATTTCGCCGTCTCCTTGGGAAAAATGAATATCTCCCATTGATAGTTTTGCCCCATCAACATAGACCGGAAAATAAATCCGCGAACCTTTGGAAAGGTTCTTAATATCGCAGTTTCCGCCATGTTCGCGAGGTGGAACTGTCCTCGCCGCTTCCGCCGCAACTCGCTTAAATTCTGCCCCTTTTAAAGAACCTAAAATCGCATTTTCTGGATTAGGCAAAGCGGCTAAAGGAGGAATTTCTGGTTTCCAGGCTGGACCTCCTTTTTTAACTAATTCTGCTTCCCGTTTGTTCCACATAGATAATAATTCTGCTGAAGGCGCACAACCGATTAAACCAGGGTGAGTAATCCCCGCAAAACGCACTCCTGGGATATGGCGAGAACTGGTATAAATGCCTTGTAAATCCCAAATTGCTTTCGCTGCTTTCGGGAAATGATCTGTTAGAAAACCACCGCCATTGTCTCGCGCAAAAATTCCCGTGAAACCCCATTCATCTCCTTGTAAAGCGCCAATATCTAAGAGATCTACTACTAAGATATCTCCTGGCTCCGCACCATTAACATGAATAGGTCCACTGAGAACATGAACTACTGTTAAATCTACGTCGCGAATATCGTCAGGACTATCGTTATTTTTAATTTGTCCGTCCGTCCAATCTTTGCACTCAATCCTAAATATATCTCCCGGATTGACAGAAGCAATGGCTGGTATATCGGGATGCCAACGATTATGACCGACTACTTCCTGTTCTGTCATCGGTTTAGTCAGGTCAACTTTGAAAAGAACTTCTGGCATCTTTTGCACTCCTCACTAACTAATTTGGCGTTATTTCAGCCTGTAGATAGGCGCATTTTGCCTTATTTGTTGGCGAGCAAATTGTAACTTTGACTACAAAAACCCCGATCGCTATTTTTTAAAATAATGATAATCATTATCTAAAAATAAGTAAATAATTTCGCTTCAGTTTAAAATATTACTAATAGTAGTTTTGAGGTTTTAATGATGGGAAAACTTCTCTATGAAGGTTATTCTTCAGGTAAGTATGATTTTGCAGTTCGGGAAAAGTTTGCTCAGGCAAATATTTATGCTAAGAATTCTCAATCGATTTTGAGTAAAGCAACGGGTTTTATTAATGTTTATGACTTTACTTTAAATCCTTATCGCGGTTGTCAATATGGATGTAGTTATTGTTATGCTGCGGCTTTTAGTCCTAATTCTAAAATGCGCGATGATTGGGGGAAATGGGTGATTGTTAAAGCTAATGCTGCTGAGTTATTGGAAAAAGAATTAGTCAAATGGTATCAGTCAAATTCTCGTTCTCCTAGCATTTATATGAGTAGTGTGACTGACCCTTATCAACCTATCGAAGCTCAAGAAAAATTAACCAGACAGTTGCTAGAAATTATGATAATATACAAGCCAAAATTAGTTATTCAAACTCGCAGTCCGATGATTACTAGAGATATCGATTTGTTACAAAGAATTAAACATTTGCGAATTAATATGAGTATTCTCACGGGAAGCGAACGAGTGAGGAAAGATTTTGAACCGATGTCGCCAAGTATTAAAGCCAGATTACACGCGGTAAAAAAGATTAAGCAGCAAATCGATCCTTGGAAAGGTTATGTACCTAAAATTTCGGTTACTGTGACGCCTTTGCTTCCTACTTTTCCAGAGGAACAAGCTGATTTTATTAATAGTTTAGCTGTTGCCGATCGCGTAGTCATCCAGGAATTTCACGCCCAGAATCAAGGGCGATCGCTAATTGCTTCGACTCGTCAAGAAGCCTTGACATTAACAAAAAAGTATGCTTGGTGGTATGATAACGAACAACAAAGTTATCACCAGTTTAAGCAACAGTTACACGAGTTGTTGACTGGGGTTGAGATTAAGGAAGGTAAAGAAGGTTTCACCTATGAGTAATATTTTAGTGAACTGGTGGCGATCGCGGCAATTTCAAGCAGCACTCAAACGCGGAAATGAACGACAAGCACAACAAATTTTACAAATAATTGAAACTTCTGGTGCAAAACTTTCTCTGTTACAAAAACTCTATAAAAAACAGCTTAAAACTGAGCAAAGTTTAGCTTTTTATCAGCGAGAATTAGCCGCAGTAGGTAATCGTTTACAAGCAACTCTCCAAGAAGACAACTATTTAATTCCCGATCAAAATTTTATCCAGTTTATTCGTAATAGTTTCAAATTTATCGAACATGACAAAGCTATTTTACAATGTACTGGTATCGAAGCAAAGGTTTTTGATGATTTTGAAGATAACTTAGCTCAATTTTTACTAGCAGATTTTCAGAAAAGAAAACCAGATGCTTTAAAAAACAAATTGAATAAAGCTATTCAAGATTTAGAACAACTGAAGCGAGGTGGAGATCCTAAATACGATCTCAGTTTGAGTCCTCATGTGTATTTAATGAAATATTTTTTAGAAAATGTTTACTGTAGTTATCTAGCATGGTTTCTCATTTATGAAACAGGTTTATTACCCAAAAATATGAGAATTCTCGATATAGCTGCGGGTCCGGGTACAGTCGCTTATGGACTCGCTTTGTTATTACAAAGTATGAGTAGTTTTGAAAATTTACCACAAACCCATATTTCTTATTATTCTTTAGAACAACAACCCCAGCTACAATTCAGAGGACTTCAATTTTGGCGACACTATATTGAACCTCAGCAAAAAGCTACCAATGCTTACTTTCGTTTTGATACAGCAGACATTTTCGATTATGCTAGTAACCAAAATAAAATTCCTAATAACTTTTTTGATTTTATTGTGATTTCTCACTGTTTTTTTTACGACCATGAAAGACGAATAAAAGCTAACAAAATTTATCAAAGCGTTTTTCAAGAAAAACTGGCACAAGAAGGATATGTTTTATTAATTGTTCAAGGAAGAAAGTTATTTAACAGCTATAATATTCCCCAAACTGAAGATATTTACCGAGAACAAGACTTGATTCAAATGTTTCTGACTGAGTTGGGGTTACAGTTAGAGTGGTATAAATATCTTACTTCAACAGATCGCCGGATACCTATATGTGGAACTAATTTTTATAACTTTGCTAGACAAAACTTACCAGATTTAAAGTATATGAATCCTTTAAAGCGAAAATATTTAAACTTAGGATTTGATGCTAATTATGTTATTGACGATTATGTTATTTTGGCAAAAAGATGAATCAAAACAATGAGATAAATTCTCGGAAAAACTGGCACGGAAGTTTAAACTTAGTTTATAGCAAACGCGAAGATACTACTTTAGTAACTTATTCTCAACAACAAGCACCTTTGAAAGTGCAACGCCCGTTTTATCCGGAAGGAAAACAAATTTGTCACAGCATAATTTTACACACTGCTGGTGGAATTGTCGGCGGAGATAGGCTCAGCCAAAACATCCATTTAGAAGGTAATTCTCAGAGTTTAATTACTACGGCGGCGGCTAGTAAAATTTATCGTAGTAACGGACAACAAGCGAGACAAAGTATTAAAATAAATTTAGAAGCTGGTGCTGTTTTAGAATGGTTGCCTCAAGAAACAATTGTTTTTAATCGAGCAAATTATCGCCAAGATTTACGGGTAGAATTAGCAGCAGAAGCTTGTTGGTTAGGATGGGAAATTGTGCGTTTTGGACGTACTGCGAGAGGTGAGAAATTTGTCCAGGGAGAATGGCGAAGTCATACCGAAGTTTGGCAAAATGGACAGCCTTTGTGGATTGACAGACAGTGGCTACCGGGAAGCGAAGCAACGTTTCATCATCCTCACGGTTTAGCCGGGAAACCCATCGTCGGGACGTTAATTTGGCTAGGAAAACCCGTAACTGAAGAAATTGTTACGAAAGCAAGAAATCTTTGGAACCCAGAGACGGCAAGCGATGCAGGAGTTACGACTACCCAAGGAGAAGGATTATTATGTCGCTACCGTGGATCGGCGATCGCAGAAGTGAGACACTGGTTTAGGGAGGTTTGGCATTTGCTACGTCTCTATAAGTTAGAACGTCCTCCTATCAAACCACGTATTTGGCAACTGTAAAACTTATGTTTATCGACGAAGGAACCGCCTTGAATCATATGTTGGATGCAGCCCAAGAAGCTGTCTCTTTCACTTATAATCGCAGCAGAACCGATCTAGATTACGATCGGATGTTAACCTTAGCTTTGCTGAAAGATTTGGAAATTCTCGGTGAAGCAGCTTCGAGGATTACTACTCATCGTCAATATGCTTTTCCTCAAATTTCTTGGCGAAAAATTCTCCAAATGAGGGCTAACTTTATTGATGCCTATTTTGAGATTAATTTAGATGAAATTTGGCGAACTGCTACCGTCGATTTACCACCGCTAATTATCGAACTAGAAAAGATAATTACTGATAATTACAAGAAATAGCTTGAAGTTTGGCAATGCCCTGATTAATTAACCACTTTCAGAGAAATTTTTGTTCGTAGTAAGGGCTTTAGCCCTTTCCTGATTAATCTTAAAGTGTTGACAAACTAATTTTTTTTAGCTTCTACTATCGAGTCTGACTAAAAATGCAACTGACACCACAAGAAAAAGACAAATTACTAATTTTTACGGCAGCTTTACTAGCAGAAAGACGCAAAGAAAAAGGGTTGAAATTGAATTACCCGGAAGCCGTAGCCTATATTTCGGCGGCAATTTTAGAAGGAGCGAGAGAAGGAAGAACTGTAGCTGAATTGATGAGTTATGGGACAACTTTACTTAAGAGAAATGATGTGATGGAAGGTATACCGGAAATGGTGAAAGAAGTGCAGGTAGAAGCGACTTTCCCTGATGGAACTAAGTTAGTTACAGTTCACGATCCTATTCGTTAAAAAGTTTTGTTGTTGTCATTTTTAGGAGGAAAATTTCAAAATGATTCCCGGAGAAATGTTTATTGCTGAGGGCGAAATAGAATTAAATGCTGGTCGTCCAACGGTGAAAGTGTTAGTAGGAAATACTGGCGATCGCCCAATTCAGGTGGGTTCTCATTTTCACTTTTACGAAGCAAATGAAGCCTTAAATTTTACTCGTGAAACTACTAAAGGAATGCACTTAAATATTCCCGCAGGAACCGCAGTCCGTTTTGAACCTGGTGATGAAAAAGAAGTGGAGTTAGTTCCTTTTGTTGGCAGTCGGGAAGTCTATGGTTTAAATGGTAAAATTAATGGTAAGTTAGACGAATGATAGACTTAGCAAATACGGGGTCAATTGTCAAGGAAATTGTTGAAGGTCAGGGTTATGTGTTGCTTCCTGAAGTCATAACTAAGGAAGAGGCAGAAAACGCGCGATCGCGGCTTCTGCAACAGGCTGAAATAGCCCGCAAAACAGGAACTCTCCTCACCGAAGGTAAACATCGGGAACGAATTTATGGTTTAATTTTCAAAGGTGAAATCTTTGAATTAATGGTACAACATCCGCGAGTTCTCGAAGTAGTTGAAACTATTTTAGGTTCAGAAATAACTCTCGGTGGTTTTTCGGCTCATATTCTCCATCCTGGTGCTACAAATATGGGAGTTCATGTAGATTATCCTTATTGGGCGATGGAGCCACCTTTTCCCGCTCATCCCATCTTAGAAGTACAAACTATTTGGTTAGTTGAAGACTTTACTGAAGACAATGGTGCGCCCTTTTTTGCCCCTGGTAGTCAGAAATTATCTTGCAAACCGGACATCAAACAATTTCACCAAATAGCTGAGAAAATTACTGGAAAAGCCGGCTCGGTAGTCATTTCTCATGGTCTTTGTTGGCATGATACCTCAACTAATACTACTCAAGAGCCAAGGGTGTCAATCCTGGGTAACTATACGCCCAAATTTATCCATCCTCTCGAAGATAATTTATACGAAGTGCGCCCAGAAGTGCTAGAGCAAGCTAGTCCTAAATTGCAAAAACTGCTGAGATATCGGTTAAAATCAACTGAAGAGCCAATTTTTAAGATGTAAATCTCGCTGTTACCCTCTGCCGAAATTATTGATATAAAAGTGACGCATTTAATAATATAATTATGTCGGGATTTTTCTGAGAATTGAGGGGGGTTTAAATGTCTAAATATGAGGAACTTTGTCAAGTTTTTGCTAATGCTAGGAAGGAAGCCGTCAAATATAAGCATTCTTGTCAAGATTTTGCCGATTTCCTGGTACATCGTATGAGTATGTACTTTGGTTGCGCGATCGCTACGGGAGAGATACGCTTTTATGAGGATGGTAATTTACACCTCCAAACTTCTCTCACTTTATACGAAAATCCCCAAGATACAGCTAATTCTGCTTGCGAAACGATTACCATAGATTTATCAATTATTAAAAAATGTGAAGATTTTTTGGTGGCAGTGCTTCCTTATGGTAGTGAATTCACAATTCCCAGCAAAAACATGAATAAATTAGATGAACTTTTCGAGTTTATTGCTGATAAAATTAGAGCAGTTTATGAAAATGATATTGAATTATTAGTCGGCGAATGCGAAAAAATTAGAAGCCTCGGCTGGAATTTTTAACTAAGAAAAAAATGAACAAAAGCGGTAGAGTTGCAGGCAAAATTGCTTTAGTTACAGGTGCGGCTTCCGGAATAGGTAAAGCGACAGCACAACTATTAGCAAAAGAAGGTGCAAAAGTAGCATTAACCGATATTGATGGGGAAAAAGTAGCAACTACCGCTAAGGAAATTGCTGACACAGAAAATGAAGCTATTGGTTTCGCTTTGGATGTGACTTCCGCAGCAGCTTGGGAAAGCGGGATCGAGAAAATATGCCAAACTTGGAACTGTCTTGATATCCTAGTTAATAATGCTGGAATATCTTTTGCTAAACCTGTTACTGAGATGAGTTTAACTGAATGGCGACAGGTAATAGCAATCAATTTAGATGGCGTATTTTTAGGGACAAAATCGGCAATTCCTGCGATGAGAAAAACTGGGGGAGGTAGTATTATTAATCTCTCCTCAGCTTCGGGAATAAAAGCCAGTGCGAATGCTTCTGCTTATTGTGCTAGTAAAGCAGCAGTGCGTTTATTTTCTAAGACAATAGCCCTCGAATGCGCCCAAAATAATGATAACATTCGCGTTAATACTGTAGTGCCGGGAGCAGTAGCTACGCCGATGTGGAAAAATCAAGATTGGTGGGCAGATTTAGAAGCAAAATCAGGTGGAGAAAGCCAAGCTTGGGAGTCGATTTCTACTACTATACCTTTAAAAAGATTCGCTCAACCAGAAGAAGTTGCTGCGGCGATTTTGTATCTCGCTAGTGATGAATCTAGTTATGTTACGGGGACAGAAATAGTTATTGATGGTGGCTATCTAGCTTAATAAAGTAGCGATCTAGTTTGGTTTGATATAACTGAAAAAGGAAATCGCGAAGCCGAAAAGTTATTAAAGTCAGAATAATTTGTAGCTATTGGCAGGGGAATTTCAATCGCTAGATAAGAGGTTGAGTTTATTGAGCAAAGTATAATGTTAATATTGTCTAAAGTAAAATTAGTTTGAGTCGAGCGATGGACTACCAAAATATTATTACAATTGAGCCTGGAAAACGTAGTGGCAAACCGTGTATTCGAGGAATGCGTATTACTGTGTATGATATTTTAGAGTATTTAGCAGGTGGTATGACTGAAGCCGAAATTCTCGAAGATTTTTCTGAACTTACTTCAGAAGATATCAAAGCTTGTCTTGCTTTTGCCGCCGATCGTGAGAAAAAGTTATTTTTAGCATCGTTATGAAACTGCTACTAGACGAAAATATTTCCGATCGGATTATTAACAGAATTATTGATTTGTATCCAGATTCCCACCACGTTAAAAGCTTGGGAATGACTAATACTGATGATGTTGTTATCTGGGAGTATGCAAAAATGAATGATTTTGTGATTGTTTCTAAAGATTCGGACTTTCATCAACGTAGTTTGCTTTACGGACATCCACCAAAATTCATTTATCTTCGGATAGGAAATAGTCCAACTTCCAAAATTGTACAGATTTTGAGAGATAATTTTGAGACTATCCTGAAATTTGCCGATCGCGAAACAGAAAGTATTTTGGTGTTAATGTAGTCTGAAACAAAACAAGAATCTACCGTTTGTACTCGATCGCCAAATTTTCCCGAAGATTGCTTTAATGACTGTGTGGTGTCATACTCGTTGCAGGTTGCTGTTTGTGAGGAGTAAAATAAATGAGTTATCGCATGGATCGCCGCGCCTATGCGGAAACTTTTGGTCCGACGGTGGGCGATTGCGTTCGTCTCGCGGATACAGATCTCATTATCGCTGTGGAACGAGATTTTACCACTTATGGTGACGAAGTTAAGTTCGGCGGTGGTAAAGTAATTCGTGATGGGATGGGACAATCGCCGATTTCTCGCGCTGATGGGGCGGTGGATTTGGTCATCACTAATGCTTTAATTTTAGATTGGTGGGGCATTGTTAAAGCTGATATTGGCATTAAAGACGGCAAAATCGCCAAAATTGGGAAAGCGGGAAATCCTCATATTCAAGATAATGTTGACATAATTATCGGTCCTGCGACAGAAGCGATCGCGGGAGAGGGAATGATTCTCACTGCGGGTGGTATCGACTCCCACATTCACTTTATTTGTCCCCAACAAATCGAATGCGCGATCGCCTCGGGAATTACGACTATGATTGGTGGTGGTACGGGTCCCGCGACGGGTACAAATGCTACTACTTGTACTCCTGGGGAATGGAATATCTACCGAATGTTACAAGCGGCTGATGCTTTCCCCGTCAATTTAGGTTTCCTCGGAAAAGGTAACAGCAGCCAACCTCAAGGTTTAGTCGAACAAATCCAAGCGGGCGTAATGGGTTTAAAATTACATGAAGATTGGGGAACCACTCCCGCAGCGATCGATACTTGTTTAACAGTCGCCGATGAATATGATATTCAAGTAGCGATTCATACCGACACACTCAACGAAGCAGGTTTTGTCGAAAATACGATCGCCGCTTTCCAAAATCGCGTTATTCATACATACCACACTGAAGGCGCAGGTGGAGGACACGCCCCTGATATTATCAAAGTTTGTGGGGAAGCTAATGTTTTACCTTCTTCAACTAATCCCACTCGCCCTTATACTACAAATACTTTAGAAGAACATTTAGATATGCTGATGGTGTGTCATCACCTCGATAAAAGCATACCTGAAGATGTTGCTTTTGCTGAGTCGAGAATTCGTCGCGAAACGATCGCGGCTGAAGATATTTTGCACGATTTAGGTGCATTTAGTATGATTGCTTCCGATTCTCAAGCAATGGGAAGAGTTGGCGAAGTAATTATTCGGACTTGGCAAACAGCACATAAAATGAAAGTACAGCGAGGACAGCTTAATTCTCCTGAAGATTTAGACATTGAAAACGACAATTTTCGGGCAAAAAGATACGTGGCGAAATATACGATTAATCCGGCAATAACTCATGGAATTTCCGATTATGTCGGTTCGGTAGAAGCGGGTAAATTAGCCGATTTGTGTCTCTGGAAACCCGCCTTTTTTGGGGTTAAACCCGAAATTGTGATTAAAGGAGGTGCGATCGCTTACGCGCAAATGGGCGATGCAAATGCTTCTATTCCTACACCGCAACCGATTCATATACGTCCCATGTTTGCTAGTTTTGGCGGCGCCAGATTTGCTACCTCTCTTACTTTTGTCTCTCAAGCAGCATTGGAGCGCGAAATTCCTACCCAAATTAACTTACAAAAAACCGCCGTTGCTGTTAAAAATACCCGTCAATTAAGCAAGCGAGATTTGAAATTAAATGAAGCTTTACCAACAATTGAAGTCGATCCCGAAACTTACGAAGTTAGGGCAAATGGCGAATTATTAACTTGCGAACCTGCTTCAGTTTTACCTATGGCGCAAAGATATTTTCTTTTTTAGTTTTATTTAATAACTCGATCGGAAATCTTCACTAACAATTTATTTTTTCTTGATTTAAGTTTCGCAAAAGTTGGACTTAGCGAGGTAAGACTAATTAATTTTCGCCAGAGAAAAATTTGCCGAATATGTGGAGACAACTATTGTAAAGAAACCTAAATTTCGCTTTCGTCAGGACAATTGCAGAATTGGCATACTATCCACTTCTGGATCGATAGATTAACGTTATCGCCTACTTAATTGGCAGATGTTATCCCCTAACAAGAGCCGAAAACAAAAAATAATGCTATCTTAACTACAAAGTCTCTGTATATAATATCAAATTTGAGGACTGTGAGATGTTTCAAGTCCAGACAAACTCTTTAGAGGTTGGTCGTCAAATCCCTCTTGGAGAAGAATTATGGTATGCCAGCATCTTCGACGAAATGGACGAAGTAGTTTGGTCTATAGATGCAAATACTAACGAGATAGTTTATCTTAACAGAGCGGCTGAAAAATTATACGGTCGAGAAATTCAAGCATTTTATAGTAACCCAGAATTAAGATTAGAAGTTATTATTCCAGAAGCAAGAAATCGCGTCAGGGATTATGTGGCTCGGGTAGGAAAAGAAAAAAATCAACTTGAGACAGTATATCAGATAATTAAACCATCAGGAGAAATACGGATAGTAAAAGATAAAACTTGGGCGATCGCCGACGAAGAAGGCAAAGCGCAACGGATTATCAGTCTGGTAAAAGATATTACCGAAAATGTCAAGTATCAGGAAGAGCATCTGCGTTTCCAAAAGTTAACTGCTAATTTACCAGGAATAATTTATCAATATATACTTCACCTCGACGGAAGACAAGAAATTTCTTATATTAGTCCTAGTTGTCAAGAAATATATGAAATAGCGCCAGAAGCAATCCAGGAAAATATCAATTTAATTTGGGACATAGTTCATCCGGAAGATATCAATAACTTGCAAGAAACGATCGCCATCTCCGCAGAAACGTTACAATTTTGGCAATGTCAGTGGCGGATTATTACTCAGTCTGGGAAACTGAAATGGTTATCGGGCGTAGCCCAACCAGAAAAGCAAGCTAACGGAGAGATTATTTGGGATGGAATCTTTATTGATGTTAGCGATCGCAAAAAGATCGAAAAAGAACGTAATGAATTAATCGTCTCGATGGCAAAAGGTGAAGCACGTTATCGTTCGGTCTTAAGTGCCATGAGTGATGGGATAATAGTGCAAGATACGGAAGGCTTAATTCTCGAATGTAATACTAGCGCCGAACGCATTCTCGGTTTGACTGGGGAACAAATTATGGGGATGAAGACTCTCAGCGCAGGTGGAATCGCGATCGCCGAAGACGGTTCGCCCCTTTCCGAAGCAGAACAACCCCTTACCGTTACCCGTAAAACAGGTAAACCAATTACTAATGCTGTTATGGGGATCGCCAAACCCGATCGTCCTATTACCTGGATTTTGGTCAATACCCAGATTTTATTATCTCCTGGGAGCAAAAAATTTTCCGGAATTGTCGCTTCGATTAAAGATATCACCGAACTGCATCAAGCCCAAAAAGCTTTAAAAATCAGCACCGAACGCTTGCAATTAGCTTTAGAAGCAGCCAACGATGGACTCTGGGATGGGAATTTAGTTACAGGAGAACTGTATTTAAGCGATCGCTGGAAACAAATCTTGGGCTACAACCAATCAGAAATTGTCAATAGCATGGATTCTTGGCAACAATTACTCCATCCTGAAGATAAGCAAGTAGTTCTCAACTTACTTGAAGATCATTTAGCCGGAAATTCCCCCGATTTCCAAGCCGAATATCGAATGCAGACTAAATCGGGCGACTGGAAATGGATTTTAGCTCGCGGTAAAGTAGTTGAATCAGACTTTACAGGTAAACCCGTCCGGATAATTGGTACTCAGCGCGATATTAGCGATCGCAAAGCTGCTGAATTTGCTTTGCGTCACAGCCAACACCAATTAGAAGAAGCCCAAAGAATCTCCCGCATTGGTAACTGGGAATATGACCTCACTACAGAACAAGTTACTTGGAGTGAAGAACTTTTCCGCATTTTTGGTTTAGATCCCCAACAAGGCGCACCTAGTTACTCGGAACTAATTGAAAAATATCATCCCGAAGATCGTAGCATCTTTCAAGCAAAAGTCGAAAAAGCGATTACTGAAGGTAAACCTTATCAACTTGATTTGCGTTTTTATCGCAGCGATGGCGAACTAAGATACATCGTTGGTTGGGGAGAACCTGTCCTTAACGCTGAAGGTACTGTAGTGCGCTTGTTTGGCGCAGGAATGGACATCACCGAACGCAAACAAGGAGAATTAGCGATCGCGCGCTCTGAAGCTAGATATCGAGACTTAGCCCAAAGAGAAGCCTTACTCAATCGCTTAAGCTGTTTGATTCGTAATTCCCTCGATTTAGATACTATTCTCGAAACTACTGTCCGCGAAATTTATAATCATTTGCAGGTCGATATTTGCGCCTTTGGCTGGTATCGTTACGAACTCGTCGAACCTGTTTGGGAAATCTTTAAAGAAGCTAAACATCCTGCAACAAATAGTGTTTTAGGTACTTATCCAGTCGAATTATATCGAGAAACATCGGTCAAATTATTACAGCTAGAAACTTATCAGCTCGATGACATTAACACAGCAAGAGATTTAGCACTCCGGGAATTATTAACTTCTCTCGGCGCCACAGCTTTTATTTCTTTACCAATTGCCACTACATCTGGTTGTCTCGGTTCGTTACATTGCTTGCGCTGTGGCGAAAATCAACCTTGGCAAACCAAGGATTTAGAATTATTGCAAGCAGTGGCTACTCAATTGGCGATCGCTATTAATCAAGCTTTTCTCTACAATCAATCCCGGGAAGCTACTCGACAAGCAGAAGCTAAAACTCAACAACTCGAACAAACTTTGATCGAGTTACAACGCACTCAAGCTCAACTCGTACAAACTGAAAAAATGTCCTCCCTCGGACAAATGGTTGCCGGTGTCGCTCACGAAATTAATAATCCAGTAAGTTTTATTTACGGCAATATTTCCCACGCGATTGAATATACTGCTGATTTATTGAAAATTATCGAACTTTATCAAGATACCTATCCTCAACCTACCCCAGAAATTGAAGCTGAAATTGCAGCTACTGACTTGGATTTTTTAGTTGCAGATTTGCCGAAAGTCTTGGATTCGATGAAAGTAGGAGCCGTGCGCATTAAAGAAATTGTACAATCTTTGCGTACTTTTTCCCGTCTCGATGAAGCAGAAATGAAAGCTGTCGATCTCCACGAAAATATCGACAGCACGATCGTGATTTTGCAAAATCGGCTCAAAGCCAAATCCGATCGCCCAGAAATAATTATTAAAAAAAATTACGGTAACTTGCCAAAAGTAGAATGTTGTGCAGGTCAACTAAATCAAGTTTTTATGAATTTGATCGGTAATGCTATTGACGCTCTCGAAGAACGATCTCGCGATCGTACCACTGACGAAATAAAAGCCAAACCCAGTACCATTAGCATCTCAACTTTGGTTCTACCGAGCAACCGCGTCCAAATTCGGATTGCTGATAATGGAAATGGGATGAATCCGGAAACGATCGCCAGAATCTTTGACCCATTTTATACTACTAAACCCATCGGTAAAGGCACGGGTTTAGGTTTGTCTATCTCTCACTCAATTATCGTCGAAAAACATGGCGGTAGTCTGCGTTGTGTCTCTGAGTTAGGAGTCGGGACTGAATTCGCGATCGAAATTCCCATCCATCCACTTTCTTAACAGTTAACACTTAGTGAAATTTGTAGAGACTAAAATGCAATGTCTCTACAGCAGACAATTAAATATTTTTACCAACATAGAAATAATTCGCGAACTTGATTAGCTCGCGAATAGTTAGCTAAGTAGATGGAAATCTTGAACTTTTCCCCGATCTTACCTTCTAATTGAAACGCTCTCAATTATTTGCTTTCTGCTTGACGGCGCTGACGACGACTGCTAAGTAAACCCAATCCTACAACCACTAAACTCGCTACTGCTGCTGGCTCAGGTACGCTTTCGCTGTCGATGGTACCATTAATACCAATTCCGTCGTTAGCACATTCTGCAAACAAATGGGCAATAAAGTCACCTTTAGGAAGATTAGCAGTATCAAAGCTAAAGCCATAAGTGAAGCTACCAGCTTGACCAATGTTACTAGCAAAATCTAGTCCTAAGCCACTGAAATCATTAATCAACTCAACATCACCAACAAAGGCTTGGTAAGTGTCGATTACATTACCAATCGGAGCGGAAGAATCAAAGTAGTTTCCATTGATATCGATATCTCCTAAAGAAGCAGTTTTCCCTGCATTTCTAACTTTATTTTTGTAATGGTTTAAGTGGTTGAATCCAGAATTGTTCGTCGTGACACTCTTAGCAACAACTCCACTATAAAGTCCTATACCAGGTGCATTAGAGTCATTTCCTTCAGCAAAATTAACAGCAAATAAATCACCGTCAGCCATTGCGGTATCAAAATCTTTACCGGAAAAATTAAAGAAAAAGTCGCCATAATCAATCGTACCATTGAGAACGCGATTATAGGCTATGCCGCCTTGGGGAAGGTTACTATTAATTCCCACATATAAACGATCGCCTTCTTGAGCGTAAGCTACACCAAAGAGTTCAAAACCTGGGTCAGCGAGATTGCCAACTACACCGTTGGTGACACCATCATTAAAGCTATCTGCTGTATATTTCCAGGAAAAAGCTTGGGCTGATTGGCTAGTTCCTAAAGCTATTAATGCGGAAGTTGCAGCAGTAAATACTAATTTATTTAGAAGAGTCATTGGTTTGAAGTTCCTTCTGTTCTACTGCTTTGATACTAACAACATCTCCTAAGTTTCTACTTAAAGTTTGGATGTAGATCTTGGCTAACTTTGTGAAGGGTCTAGTCTAGATATTTTATTATTTTGGCAAAGCAAAATATTTCTTAAAATACGTTTTTGGGCTTGGTATCTTTTAGCTCAACTTAACAAGTAATTTCACTAAATTTTTCCCCTATTTATCTGAGCGATCGACTAGTTAATCCGCAAAAACCCTCGGTTTTCTCTTCTTCATTGATGTGAAAGATTATGATAATTACTGACTTGAGGCGTAAGTGTTACTACGAGGGTAATTTGAAGGAAAGATAAAATGCTTTTTGCTCGCTCGTTCGGCTTGAGTATAAATTCAAGTTGTTTCCTGGCTTTTCCGCATTTAGGAGCTGATTTTATTAAGGATCGTTAAGTTCCCGACTTGAGTTCACCTCGATCTACCCCTGCTCTCCCTTGACAGTTAGTAATTTTTTACGCTAGCTTATATGTAGTCGTTATGAGTATGACTTATTCAAGACTCGAACCGAGCGATCGTTTAAATCCATATTTTGATGGAGAAATATAACCTATGGTAAAAATAGTTGGCATTGGGGGAAGTTTGCGCCCCAACTCCTACAGCTATCAAGCTTTAAAAATAGCTGTTCAGCGAGTGGAAGCCCTAGGTGCAGAGGTAGAAATTCTTGACTTGCGGGAAATGAAGCTACCTTTGTGCGATGGTGGTGACGACTACCCCGATTACCCAGATGTTGCGCAGCTACAAGCAACAGTCAAAGCCGCAGATGGTTTAATTTTAGCGACTCCAGAGTATCACGGTAGCGTGAGTGGGGTACTGAAAAATGCTTTAGACTTAATGAGTTTTGACGAATTATCGGGGAAAGTGACAGGGTTAATCAGCGTATTAGGAGGACAATCGAATAGTAACGCCTTAAACGATCTCCGCACGATTATGCGTTGGGTACACGCTTGGGTTATTCCCGAACAGATTGCAGTGGGTCAAGCTTGGCAAGCTTTTAGCGAAGATGGGAAAATCGTCGATGAGAAGCTTTCCCAACGTTTCGACAAATTTGCTGAAAGTCTAGTGGAAAATACATCTAAACTGAGTCAAGTCGTCTAAGTGTTTTGTCCTTACCGCAGAAATCTCTTCACTGAGAGAGAGGATCTCGCTACTCCAAAGATAGAAGCGAGATCCTCTCTGTTGCTTTTATTGTGGTTAATGAAAGTTGAGTTTTGCTTCGGGTTCGGTACAAACGAACTGAAAATAGTCCTCGAAGCAAGGTAATTGTAAATCTAATTTTATAGAGGTAGTTAAATGACTAACATTAAATTTCGTACAGGCGCGATCGCCTTAGCAATCTCTGCATTCCTGCTTCCCGCTTGCACCAATGAGCCAGAAGTAGGTATCACTCAAGACGAAGAGAATGTCACCACCGAAGAAGTGGCTGAAAACACCGAAGATTATCTCGGTCAAGAAATCACCGTGAGAAGCGAAGTTAACCAAAAAGTTGACGAAGCCGCCTTTACCCTGAATGACAGCCGATTTTTTAATGGCGATGAAATACTGGTAATTAACGCCACTGGAGCGCCGTTTATACTGCCAGAAGACGACACCGAAGTGCAAGTAACCGGAGAAGTCCAACAGTTTAACATCGTCGAATTCGAGCAAGGCTACGGCTTAGACCTCGATCCACAAGTTTATGCCGAATACGAAGAACAACCCGCGATCGTCGCCCAGTCACTAGCTCTAGCACCTGAGCCACAGGAAATCGCTGCCAATCCCGACCAATACTATAATTATCCCATTGCCGTACAGGGCGAAGTTGATGAAGTTTACAGTCCTAATTCCTTTAAACTTGAGGGAGAAGACTTGTTAGTTATCGTTCCCGGTTCGGACTTTACTCAAGAAGACGAAGTAGTTACTATTGTCGGAGAAGTTCGTCCTTTTATACTTGCGGATCTCGAAAGAGACTACGATCTAACTTGGGATTTAGACGTCCAAGAAAAGATTGAAGCAGAATATCAAGAAAAACCTGTGATGATTGCCCGTGAAGTATACCCTTCAGCCCAAGAATAATTTGTCAGACCGACTCGAGAATTAAGGGGAAGCTGTGGGCTTTCCCTTTGTTTTATCTGAGATCGGATTAGATTAGTCAGAAGGTAGTATAATTAGATAAAATATTTAAGAATCAAGCAAAATTAATTAACTCAAAAAATAAGAGTTACCTTGGTTTCAATCCTTAATGATTTTCTCAGTAAAAGTATAGGTAATGGAAGTACAATTCCGCGAATTTAATCCTTTTGACCTGTGGATTTGGTTAGAATTTGATACTGTCCCCTCACCAAGGGAAAAACAGTACATTGAAGAAGTCTTTAACTCTTGGTTTTATATTGGTAAACTGGGAGCATTTAATGCGGAAAATCTTCAGGTACAAGATTCTGGGATTGAGATTAGCTACATGGAATACGATAATGTCGCAGCTAGCAGCGCGATGATGTCACCAATGCACAATATGGGTGAATTTGAGTATCAAGGAGTTTGGGGTCGCTGCTGGTTCGATCTAGGAACTAGCGATTTAATTGCTTTGGATATTTTGATTAATGCTTTACGAGAATTTAGTAAAGAATTGGTGCAAATTAAGCGGTTAATTATTGGTGGAGAAAATGAAGATTGGACAATTAATCAGCGCCAGAATTCGGTTTTTTATCAAGGTTAAAATTACTCGATTTGTTGAGGTAATCGCGAGCAAATGTAGTAATTTGTTGGGCGAAATTATTTGCTGATAGGGGATTTGAATGAGGCATTTGCATTGTTTCGGTGAGATAGTCTTGTTGATGTTTAGCGAGTCGGTGACTAAGGAGAGCGAGAAAAGATTCATCTTCACTTAACACTAGCGCGATCGCCTGGCGATCGATCGCTAAAAGTTCCGTGGCTACCGCAGCAGTCATCTTGACATCGGGGAAATCTGCACCCAAAAACAAACACATCTCGCCGAAAAAATCCCCTCTTTGCAACTGTTCTATCGGAGCAAGTGGACAGTTGCTCAGAAATTCCGCGCGAGCGCGAGGATCGTTAATTTCTGCTGCTAATCGTTGATAAATCCAATATAGGAAAAATACCTCTTTTGCCACCTGGTTGGTAATCGCAAAAGCACTCGGACCAATGTAGAAAGCTAATTGATAAGCAACTTTTTCGACAGTTTCTTCAGACAAAGGAACAGGAGGTTGCACTTTGGGACGGCGACTGAATACTTTAACAGTAAATGTATTTTCGCTCAAATTAGTAATTAACTCCTGTTCAACATTGATACAACCTTCAGCGACAATAAACATTGTTGACGAAGGTAGATTAGCGCAACTAAGTTGTTCCCCAGCATCAAACAGGAAAGATTGGCAATTGCCAACTAAAATTTCTCGGTTTTCCTGACTTAACTCACGAAAGAATTCCACAGAACTAATCAAATTCAGATGCTTTTCTGAAGAACCAGGAATGTATTCCGGAAACCAGCCTTGACGATGCAAAGCATACCAAACTCGCTGCAAAATTTCTGCATCAGTATAATTATTTGCATCAGAGTAATTAAGCGGATAATAGAGAACTTTATAGTGAGCCAAAACTTCTTCCGCAAATTCATACTCGCCGAGTTTAACTCGAAGCGGTTTGTCGAGATTAACATTAGCAGAAGGCTGATTTAGTAAAGCTCGATCCACAGTATTAATAACATCTTGAGGAGGGACGCGAGCAGAAACTATAAACTCAACACAGCGTCGCACCTGTCCTCCTGGAGGGATAACTTTAACTAGCTCTTGCGCCATTGAACCATTAGGAATATGAACCAGCATACCCTCACAAGTACGAATTGTCGTCGCGCGCCAAGTAATCGATTCCACCCAACCTTCAGCATCTTCAAGAATAATGCGATCGCCTACTTGAAATGGTTGATCGATCCGCAGCGCTACCCCTTCAAAGAAATTACCTAAAGTGGACTGCAAAGCAAAACCCAACACCGCCGACAGCACCGCCGAAGTTGTAAAGATCGTCGCAATATTTTTCCCCAACAGCAGCAAAATAGCGATCGCGCAAACCCCGTAAAGGATTAAAGAAATAACTAATTTCAGCAAAGCTGAAGGTTGCTTACCTTGCTTCCGGGGAAACCAAACCTCAACTACTAAAAAAGAAATAACATTAACAACTGCGATACTGCCACAAAGTAGCAAAATTACCAACAGATAATCTAAGACTGCTGCCGATACTAAATCTTGATTATGCTGTAAAAAAGAATAAACAAACAGGAGCAAACCCGTCAGAGCAAGGAGAATCAAGTTATAAGCATTCATGGGAGATTCCAGCCTAGAAAAATTACCTTGACAGCGATTTTCTCAAACTAACTAATAGTCGATTAATCGATTTGCTCAACTTGCCTAACTCATCAGCACGTTCCTCTGGAAGTTGAGACATTTCCACCTTGCTCAAGCTAATTTCTTCAACTAAATGAGCAATATTGTCTAAAGGTCTAACCAGCCAATGTCTAACTATTAAACTTACCGCCGTATAGGCAATTAAAAAGATACTCCCGATCAGTAACATATAGCAACTAATAGCATCTTGTGCCTGCCGTTTCGGAATCGAAGTTGGTACACTCATCAACCTCGTCCCGACAATTTCATTTAATTTCCAGCCAAAACCATTAGCCGAACCATACATTTTAATTAATGAAGGTGGAGCTACTTCCGGGGTACTATGACATTCTAAACAAGCTTGAGTTTTAATTTGAATTGGCTGGGCGACATAGAGAATTTCTCTTCCTCCTTGAGTAATTCGCTCGCCGATAATCTCCTTCAAATCCTGGTTTTCCAGAAAACTTTGAATAAGTTCAACTTGCCATCCTTCAGCTAAGTCCTTCGGATTAGTTGGGTTCAGAGCGCGTTCGACATAATTGTAACCTGGATAATCTTTACTCAAGTCGCTAAACACTTGTTGAACCGCATAAGAAGGGACACTTTCCGGCAAAAACTCCTCTTCCATGCGATCGGCGAACAAAGGTTGAACTCGATTCAAAGTGTATCTTCTCGTTGCTACTGCCGTCCTTAAAAGCACTTCCGCACTATGAACGATCTCTTGTCGAGCATCTCTTTGCTCAAGTGTGTAAGCGGCGACTCCCGCAACCAGCCAACCCAGTAAAAAAATAATAATTATTACTAATTCCAGCCTGGTCTGTAGTTTCATAGTTTTAACAGATGTAGTCGAAAATGGGAAAACGCGATCGCCTTCTGGTGAAACAGCGATCGCCTTTTCCCCAATCACCAATACACCAGCTACTCAGCGTGCTGACGATACCAGTCAATCGTATTCTTCAACCCTTGTTTAAACTCAGTTTCGGCGGTGAAACCAAACTTCTCTTTTGCTCTTTGAGTATCTAAACAACGACGAGGTTGACCGTTGGGTTTATCAGTTTCCCAAACAATTTCGCCTGGAAAATCCATTAATTCACAGATCGTTTCGACCAAATCTTTAATCGAAATCTCGTAATTAGTACCCAAATTAACTGGCTCTGATTCATTGTAAGCTTTAGTAGCCATGACAATACCCCGCGCTGCATCAGTAGAATACAAAAACTCGCGAGTTGGACTACCATCGCCCCAAACCGGTAAAGTTTTATCTCCCCGTTGTTGTGCTTCATGTACCTTTCTAATTAAAGCCGGAATCACATGAGAACTACGAGGGTCAAAATTATCTTCAGGGCCGTATAAATTTACGGGTAACAAATAGATACCATTAAAACCGTATTGCTGACGATAAGCTTGCAATTGTACTAATAAAGCCTTCTTCGCAATTCCATAAGGTGCATTAGTTTCTTCCGGGTAACCATTCCAAAGGTCATCTTCCCGAAAAGGCACAGGCGTAAACTTAGGATAAGCACAAATCGTACCCACACAAACAAACTTTTCCACCCCTGCTTGATAAGCAGCATGAATCAGTTGCGTACCCATCATCAAGTTATCGTAGAATAATTCTGCTGGCTTTTCCCGGTTTAAACCAATACCACCGACATGAGCAGCCAAATGAATCACCACATCTTGTTGCTCAACAGCTCGCTGACAAGCATCCATTTGCGTCAAATTGTAATCGCGCGATCGCGGTACCGTAATTTTATCTGCTTGCGCTCCTGCTTCACCCAACTGATTAACTACCTGTTTACCGAGAAATCCAGCCCCACCTGTTACCAGAATTCGTTTTTCGCTCAGATCGATAGTTGTCATTTTCTTGCCATTTTCGCCATTTTGTGTTACTAAACCTTGAAATTAGGATGCACCCTTTCACGAAGAGGTTCAACCTAATCCACCGTGCTGCCCACATTGTGACGAATATAGGCATTATCTTTCAACAATTCTTGACCCTTACCATTCGGCGAAGAAAGCCCCAAAGCATTCAAATCTGCTTCTACCATCAAAGCAACCAATTCCTCAAAAGTTACCGAAGGTTTCCAACCAAGTTTTTCCCGTGCCTTAGTCGAATCACCAATCAATAAATCCACCTCCGCAGGGCGCAAATAACGGGGGTCAAACTCCACATAATCGTGCCAATCAAGATTAACGTAATTAAAAGCCAAATCGAGAAATTCGCGAATCGAGTGAGTTTCACCCATCGCAATCACATAATCGTCCGGTTGCTCTTGCTGAAGCATCATCCACATCGCCCGGACATAATCCTTGGCATAGCCCCAATCGCGCTTCGAGTCCAAATTCCCCAAAAACAGTTTTTTCTGCTGTCCAGCGACAATGCGCGCCACTGCCCTAGTAATCTTGCGCGTGACAAACGTCTCCCCACGACGAGGACTTTCATGATTGAAAAGAATACCATTACAAGCAAACAATTCATAAGATTCGCGATAATTAATCGTTTGCCAGTGAGCGTAAACTTTAGCACAAGAATAAGGACTGCGAGGATAAAAAGGAGTTGTTTCCTTCTGGGGAACTTCTTGAACCTTACCGAACATCTCCGAAGAACCAGCTTGATAAAAACGCACCTCAATCCCAGTCCGATGTTGATAATCGCGAATTGCCTCCAGCAAGCGCAGCGTCCCCATTGCCACAGTATCCACCGTATATTCCGGCGAATCAAAACTAACCCGAACGTGAGATTGTGCGCCGAGGTTGTAAATTTCTACTGGTTTAACTTCCTCCAAAATCCGCCGTAAAGTCGTACCATCAGTCAAATCCCCGTAATGAAGAAACAACTTAGCTTTCTCATTATGCGGATCGACATAAATATGGTCAATCCGGTCAGTATTAAACGTCGAAGTCCGACGAATGATCCCATGAACCTCATAGCCTTGTTCTAGCAAAAACTCGCTTAAATAAGAACCATCTTGACCAGTAATGCCAGTAATCAAAGCTCGTTTAACTTGGGTCATATTTAATCTTCCTCGCTTATTCTGGTGGTATCTTTACCTACTGCTACACTTAAGGCGTGTAAATTCCTTTTTAAGTTAACCTGAAGTACCATCAATCAGCTACGATCGCCACAGAAAATTTATCAACGAAAATCTTCCGACTAACTCAAACACAAGTGATGGGTAAGGTAAATCAATTTTCACCTTACCCATCACTTGTTCAAACAGCCAAGCGAGATCGGTCTCGCTCAATAAGCGCCGTTATTGCCGGGAAAAATAACCACCCCAATTGTTTTGAAGATCGTCCATAAATCCAACAACCAATTCCGAGAATTCACGTAATAAACATCAATTTGAATGCGACGATGGTAAGGAATATCATTGCGTCCAGAAACTTGCCACAATCCGGTAATTCCTGGTCTAATTGTCAACACCTTATCGATGTGCCGTCCGTACTTCGGTAATTCTTCAGGAACTAGCGGTCTGGGACCGACCACGCTCATATCTCCCATTAAAACATTCCAGAACTGAGGAAACTCATCTAGACTGGTCAGGCGGAGAAATTTCCCAATCGCCGTAATCCGAGGATCGTCTTTGAGCTTGAAGTTATCCTCAAACTCTTGTCGCATTTGGGGAGATTTATCCATCATTTCCGCCAGTACATCCTCAGCATTATTCACCATCGTGCGGAATTTAATACAACCAAAAGGCTTGTAGTTTTTACCTACTCGTTGTTGAACGTAAAAAATCGGTCCTGGAGAGCTAATCGCAATCAGTAAAGCCAGCACTAAGTAAACTGGGGAAAACAAAATCAGAACCGATAAGGAAAAAACAACATCGAACAAACGTTTGCAAAATACTCCGTTTGTAGCTCGCCAAGATAAACGCTGAGGTTTTGCTTTGGCAGGGAGGGGCTGAAAACGTTGTTTCATCAACCCCTGCAACAGCTTCACGGAGATAAGTTGGCTATTAGCAGTCATCTTACTCCTTCACATCACATCACACCACACAGTCCCGATCATAAAGCCACAAGACCCCGATTATAGTTAATCAAGTTTCATGAGTCGGAATTTTTGTTGCCAACTGATACTCTTGTCGAGAAACTTCAAGAAAGTCTAAATAGCGCTGGGTAAAGATTTTCGGGCTAAAGTTAATTGCTTGAGCGCGACTAACTTCCGGATTAAATTTTCCTGTAAATTGTTCAAAAGTTTCCACAGCAGCGACTAAGGCGGCGGGAGTTTGGGGAGAAAAAAGTAAACCCGTCCCTGTTTCGGGAAATTGTCTAATATCCCTGACAGTTTCTGTAGCTCCACCGCTACCATAGGCAATTACTGGGGTACCGCAGGCTTGTGCTTCGACTAAGGCGATGCCAAAATCTTCACAAGCTGCATAAACAAAGGCTTTTGCTCCAGCCATGTATTTTTCGACGATCGCATCAGGTTGTGCTCCGAGGATTTGTACGTTTGGTTTTGCTAGTTGGCGAATTGCCGGTAATTCTTTTCCGTCGCCGATGATGACTAAATTTCGTCCTAGCTGATTGAAAGCTTTGACGATGAGAGAGACTTGTTTGTAACTTACTAATCGGGAAACGGTTAAGTAATAATCTTCTTTCTGAGCTTGGAAAGGAAAACGGTCAATTTGGACTGGAGGATAAATTACTTCTGCTTTACGGCGATAACAGCGCCAAATGCGGCGAGCCGTATGATAGGAGTTAGCGATAAAGTAATCAACTCGATTAGCGGCGATCGCGTCCCACTGACGCAAACGATGAAGCAAGTAGCGAGTTAAGATTCCCGCTACACCTCGTCCCAGATGGCTATTATTCAAGTAATCAAATGTCAAATCCCACGCATAGCGCATGGGAGTATGGCAATAGCAAATATGAAGCTGTTGGGGGCTAGTCAAGACTCCTTTGGCTACTGCATGGGAAGAAGAAAGAATGACATCATAAGCCCGCAAATCAAGCTGTTCGATCGCTAAAGGTAACAGAGGTAGATATTTTTGTACGCCATTACGAGCAAAAGGAAACTTTTGTAGGAAAGTTGTCCCGATTTGGCGTCCAAAAAGGTAACTTTCCGGATTGATTGATTCAAAATCAATTAGAGCATATAAATCCGCCTCCACATGCTGTAAAATTTCTTTGACCACCAACTCAGAACCGCCAGTAGCTTTCGGGGTTAACCACTCGTGAACCAAAGCATATCTCATCTTGAAGGATCTCGCCAGACAAACAAGTCTCGATTGACAGATTTACTATTTTGTTACCTTATCAAAAATTTGGCGTAGTCAAACTCTACTTTTTTCGGACGAGAATGGGCGTTGCGCTTGAGCCTTTCCCTGTCTAGATTGGATAGCAGGCTTTTGCCTGTACTACTTCCCCACTTAACTTTGCCTTTGTAGCAAGCTAGTAGCGTGTAAGATTGTTTCAGGATTATCAAAAAGCATGGAAGAACGCGACGAAAGGCTAAGGAAATTAATTGCCACGCTACGCCAGCAATCAAAGGGAAGTTTAAGTTGGCGCAAAGCTTTAAATGGTTTATTGCTCGAAATTCAGCAACTTCCGGGTTTGGCGAGGTCTAACCATCCAGATTATTTACAAGCTTTGGATGATACTTTAATGCGGGTGGGTGAGGAAATAGAAGAATTTGAACCTCAACAAGCTTCAATTACCAGTAGTCTCGTAGCTTGGATTAATCTTAAATTACGCTTAAAGTATCAAGTGCGAGATTTGTACGCGGGAACAGGCGATCGCGCTAGAACTAGAACTACGAATAAAAGTATCAGACAGGAATTTAAAGAACAAGCTAGGAAACCGCCTCTTTCTTTGGATGTACCTCTCGATGCAATTACTCAAGAAACTTTTGCCGCTCAACTCCCAGATGAGACACCAAGTACAATTTGGGAACAGTACGAAGAAATTGCCCGCGAACAAGAAAAACGACGCCATACGAGAATTGGCATTCGACTCCAAGCATATATTGAAGCAGATCCAGATAATATTCTCGCCAGTTGTCATCCTCGCGCCCATCCTCAATGTAACTGCCAAGTTCTCGCTTGGCGATTGCTGTTGAAATATCCGCCAGACAAGCTTGTCGATATTGCTAAAGATTTAAATATTAACTATCACACTCTCAACTGGCATTGGAAAAATAAAGGACTACCTTTGCTGCAAAATATTGCCAAAAATTTTGGCTATCAACCTGAAAGAGATATGTAAGATGTGCTGTGGTGCATTTTTGCCTTAACCACAAAGGAACCATTACTTATTACTGATGAATAATACTGAAACTTGTCTAACTATTCCCTTGGTTAATTATGCCCATAACCAAGCGCGAGAATTTGCCGCCCAACAAGCAACACCAGAAAAAGGTTTGCGAGTTTATCTGAACACCTTGGCAGTGTGGGCTGTTCGCCGCTATTTACAATGGTTGCAAATAGATTCTGATTTGGAAGCTAGCGATAGTTGGCATCCGGGGATGCGTGCAATCTTCGATATTGCAGATTTAGTTATTCCTAATCTGGGAAGGCTAGAATGTCGTCCAGTTTTGGCTGAGGAGACAGTTTTGAGATTACCGCCAGAAGTAGTTTCTAATCGCATCGGTTATCTGGCGGTAGGATTTAATCGACATCCCCAACAAGCACAATTGCTCGGATTTGTTCCCGAAGTTAATAGCGAAACTATTTCCCTGACTGAGTTACAGCCTCTTGACGCTTTAATCGAACATCTGGAACAAGTTTCTTTAACATTTTCGGCTCCAAGTCAAGAACAAAAGCGAAATAATTTAAGTCAGTGGTGGGAAGGTGTTTTTGAGTCAGGTTGGCAAGCAGTTGAAGGGTTATTCACATTATCTGCGCCGAATTTAGCCTTTCGTAGAACCTGTATGAGAATGGGAAAATTAATTGAGTTGGGTAGTGAATGTCAGTTAATTTTGGTACTGACGCTAGTGCCAGAAACTAACGATAAAGTAGGAATTAATTTACAATTGTATCCCGCAAGAGCCACAAAATTTGCTGAAGCTACCACAGCGATCGCCAAAAACCAAGCCCAAACACTACCAACCGAACTAAAGTTGCTCGTCTTGACAGCATCTGGTGAAGTTTTTCGCGAAATAACTCCTTGTGAGGGAGATACTTTTCTCCAATACGAGTTCGCTGGACAATTGGGTGAAGAATTCAGTATAAAGGTAACGTTGTTAAATGCTAGCTTTAGCGAAGCGTTCGTTATTTAAAGTAGCGCTAACAAACTGACTACAAACCAAAATGAGTAAATTAGTCATCCTCGATCTTGATGGAGATTTGCAGCAGGGTGCCAAAGTAACTTTAGAAATTAGGGAAGAAGATAATTTTTCCCTAATCCAAAGTCGTGCTAAAGGTAGATTACCACCAGCACCGGAAATTATTGTTCAATACCAACATTGGCAATCTTTTTATCGTAATTTAAGTTTATTATTTCGGCTTGAAGAGCGAACTCAAACGATTATTAGTGGCAAACAAACTGAAGTAATTAATGCTTGTCGTCAAGCTGCCCAAAATTTGGCAGATGCTTTTAATAACTGGTTATTGGCTGACTCTTTTCGTTTGATTCGCGAGAAATTATTAGAGAAGTTGCAAACTAGTGAATCTATTAGGGTGATTGTGCAAGTTGAAGTGATTTCTCTCAGACAATTACCTTGGCATTTGTGGGATTTTTGCGAGCGTTACCCGAAAGCAGAAATTGCCCTTAGCGCTCCTGCTTACGAGCGCGCTTCAACGGATTTATTACCTCGTTCGCAAGTCAGAATTCTGGCGATTTTAGGCAATCGAGCGGGAATTGATATTGAAGCAGATCGTCAATTATTAACTAATTTATCGTCTGAGGCAGAAATAGTTTTTTTGGTCGAACCCCAACGACAAGAATTATCTCAATGGTTGTGGGATGGAAAAGGTTGGGATATTCTCTTTTTTGCGGGACATAGTAGTTCTCATCATGATGGAGAAAGCGGACAAATTGAGATTAATCGCCAGGAAAGTTTATCTCTAGATGAGTTGACTCATGGGCTGAGAAAAGCTATTAGTAATGGATTGAAATTGGCAATTTTTAACTCTTGCGAGGGTTTGGGTTTAGCGAGAAAATTGGAATCTCTTTCTATCCCGCAAATGATTGTGATGCGGGAACAAGTACCAGATTTAGTTGCTCAAGAATTTCTCAAATACTTTTTAACAGCTTTTGCGAGAGGAAAATCTCTTTATCTGGCTGTGCGAGAAGCAAGAGAACAATTACAAGCTTTAGAAAATCGCTATCCTTGTGCTACTTGGTTGCCTGTGATTTGCCAAAATCCGAGTGTGATTCCTTTTACTTGGCAACAATTAGCTCAGTCATCAGTTGGAGATAATTTCTCTATTGAAATAGACGGGTTTAGGGCAATTTCTCTTCAGTCTCCATATCGCGGATTAGCAGCTTTTACTGAAGCAGATGCGCCTTTCTTTTTTGGCAGAGAAGAACGCACCGAAAAGTTAGTTTAAACTGTGGGTAATAAACCTTTTGTGGCAATTGTTGGCGCTTCGGGAAGTGGAAAATCTTCGTTGGTTTTTGCGGGTTTGATTCCTCATTTGCGCAAACAAAATAATTGGTTGATTGTCTCTTTTCGTCCAGGTAATCGTCCGTTTTTTAAGTTAGCCGAACAGTTGATTTTTTGGCTCGAACCAGAGTTGAGTGAAACGGAACAACTGATTGAAATTCATAAATTAGCTGGTGCTTTATGCGAGAAAAGTATTAGTTTAAATGATGTGGTTGAGCGAATTTTATCTAAACAAGAAAGTCAAGGTCGTTTGCTGCTGGTTGCCGACCAATTTGAAGAAGTTTATACGCTTTGTCAAAATATTCAAGAACGTCAAACTTTTCTGGAAGTTCTTATTAACTTAGAGGAGGAAAAAAACACATCTAACTATTTCCTGAAAACCCTGGTACTTACCCTTCGCGCTGACTTTCTCGAACAAGCCCTTGGATCTCGCGTCTTTGCTCAGGCATTATGGCAGTATCACCCAGAGTTTCTTGCACCTATGAGTCGTGAGGAATTGCAGGCGGCGATCGCTAAACCTGCTGCTAAATTAGGTGTGGCGATCGCTGATGGTTTGAGTGAACGCATATTAGATGCTTTAAGTCAAGAACCTGGTAATCTTCCTTTACTTGAATTTGCCCTGACGTTACTCTGGGAAGAATCCATTGCTAGCAACTCCGATTTTACCCTCACTCATGCAGCTTATGACGCGATCGGGGGCGTAGAACAAGCTTTAGCGAGTTATGCCGATCGCGTTTATACTGCCCTCAACCAGGAACAACAACCCCAAGCAAGGCAAATTTTCACGCAGTTGGTGCGTCCTGGAGAAGGAACAGCCGACACGCGCCGAGTAGCGACGCGCCTGGAAATAGGGGTTGACAAATGGGGCTTAGTTATGCACTTAGCGAATACTCGTTTAGTCGTGACCGGACGAGACGAAGCCACAGGTGAAGAAACAGTAGAAATCGTTCACGAAGCCTTGATTCGGGAGTGGAAACGTTTGCGATCGTGGTTAGAAGACGATCGCAGCTTTCGCATTTGGCAAGAACGTTTGCGAGTAGCAATGAATCAGTGGGAAATTGGCGATCGCGATCCAGAAACTTTGTTGCGCGGTACATTATTATTAGAAGCCCAGCGTTGGCTAACAGAAAGAGAACAAGAATTAAGCGAAAAAGAACAAAATTTTATTCGCACGAGTTTAACCCATCAACAGCGCCAAAAAAAGATTCGTGCAACTACGCGCCGTCGAGTAATTTTTTTACTCACTTGCGGTTTATTAGGTTCCCTAACTTTTGGCGGCGTAGCTGTTTGGCAATGGCAGCGTGCCGAATTAGGTGAAGCTGGAATAATTTTAAGTAATTTGAGTGATTCCAGCAAAGAATTTTTGGATTCAGGAAAAGACTTAGAAGCCCTACTAGAAAGTTTAAAAGCTGCCAAAAAGTTAAAGTTATCGCCAGATGCCAAACCCGATACAAAACTGCGAGTAACTGCGGTTTTGCAGCAAGCTGTTTACGGAGTTAGAGAATATAACCGACTCGAAGGACACGAGAGAACAGTTATTAGCGTGGCGTTTAGTCCCGATGGAGAAATACTTGCTTCCGGTGGTGACGATCGCACAGTCAAACTTTGGCAAAAAAACGGCAAATTAATTGCCACTTTAACCGAACATCAAGAACCAGTTAAAAGTGTGGCTTGGAGTCCCGACGGGCAAATTTTAGCTTCGGCAAGTTACGACAAAACAATTAAACTTTGGCAGCGAAATGGTACTTTGATTACAACTTTAGCAGAACATGAAGATAAGGTTATTAAAGTAGTTTTTAGTCCTGATGGGCAAATTTTAGCTTCGGCATCAGCAGATAAAACAATTAAGTTTTGGCGCCGAGATGGTACATTAATTACTACTTTGAATGGACATAGTTCTTGGGTAAATGCTTTAGCGTGGCATCCCAATGGTAACATTTTCGCTTCTGGATCGACAGATAAAACAATTAAGTTTTGGCGCCGAGATGGTAGTTTAATTACCACCATCAACAAGCAGAATAATTCTATTTACAGCCTGGCTTTCAATCCCGATGGTAAAACTATTTTATCAGGGAATAAAGATGGAACAATTAATGTTTGGCAAAGCAACGGTAGTTTAATTAAAAATATTGATGCCAGCGATTATCCGATTTTAGATATTATCTTTAGTCCTGATGGCAAAAAAATTGCAACTGCTAGTGTAGATAAAACTGTAAAAATTTGGCAAAATAACCAAGAATTAGAATTAATAACCAGTTTGCGCGGTCATAACTCTTCTATTCACAGTATTTCTTGGTCGCCGGATAGTAAAACAGTCGCCTCCGCAAGTGCCGATACAACAATTAAGTTTTGGTATCTAAATAACCGGAAATTAGTTCAATTAGTTGGACATGAAGCAACAGTAACGAGCGTAATTTTTAATTCAGATAGTAATAAAAAAATTATTACAGCTAGTAATAATGGCACTGTGAAAATTTGGGATTCAGAGGGTAGTTTAGTTAAGACTTTTTTGGGACACTATAATTCAGTAACCGACTTATCCCGATCGCCTGATGGTAAAACCTTAGCTACTGCCAGTGTTGACGGTACGGTAAAATTATGGACATTAGAAGGTAAACTTAAGAAAACTTTAAGCGGACATTTGGGTGCAGTTTTAGGTGTGAGTTGGTCGCCAGACGGAACCGCGATCGCTACAGTTAGCGAAGATGGTACGATTAAAATTTGGCAAGCCAATGGCAGTTTATTGCAAACTTTAAACAAGCACGAAGCTGCTGTAACAGGGATTGCTTGGTCGCCAAATAGTCAAGTTTTAGCTACTACTAGCGATGATGATACCGTAAAACTTTGGTCGCGTCAAAGTTCCGGTAAACTAACTTTAATCCACACTTTAAAAGGACATGGAAGCAGAGTTTGGGACGTATCTTGGTCGCCCGATGGTCGCTTTTTAGCTTCGGCTTCTGCTGATAGTACAGTGAAATTGTGGCGGAGTAATGGTCGGTTATTAAGAACATTAAAAAAACACGATAACCCAGTTTATAGCGTAGCTTTCAACCCGCAAAATAACTATAATTCTTACCATCATCAAACCTTAGCATCTGCTACTGCTGACGGCAAAGTGAAACTATGGAGCCTAGATGGGACACTACTGACAACCCTAAAAGGTCACAAAGCTAGTGTTTTAAATTTAGCATGGAAAGGTAACGGTCGCGCGATCGCCACTGCAAGTGTTGACCAAACTGTGATTATTTGGAATCTAAACCTTGATGATTTATTAATGCAGGGATGCGATTGGATTAAGGATTATTTAGAAACTAATATTAATTTTCGCGATCCTCACATTGGCGAATCAGCACAGCTACGCACAGTTTGCCATAATCTTCATAGTAATGACCAGATACCTTATCTGGTTTCTCCCACTCGTCTTCGAGGTAATTAATCTTGGATTTAAACCACAGATAAACACAGATAAACGCGGATAAGATAAAGGGTAAATTAAGAAGTTATTGGAAAATTTCTTGGCTATAAAATAATGTACGATAATACTTGTAAGTTTATTGCGGAAATGTTTTCAGCCGATATTGCTAGTTGGTTACTCGGCGAACCAATTACTTTAACTAAAATAGAACCATCGGAATTGTCAGTTGAACCAATTCGGGCTGATTCATTAATTTTACTGCAATCGGAGGAAATTATTCTTCATGCAGAATTCCAAACCGAACCTAGTTCAGATATCGCTTTTCGCATGGCTGACTACCGCTTGCGAACCTATCGTCGCTATCCGGAAAAGCCTATGCGTCAAGTAGTAATTTATCTGCGACGCAGTGGTTCGGATTTGGTTTACCAAAATAAGTTTGAAATTGACAATTTTTGCGCGAATTTCGAGGTAATTCGACTATGGGAGCAACCAACAGAAGTGTTTTTGCGATCGCCAGGATTGTTCCCTTTTGCTGTCTTGAGTCAAACCAATAATCCTAATAACACTCTCCGACAAGTAGCTGGAGAAATTGAAAAAATTAGCGATAACAGACAGCAAAGTAACGTATCCGCATCCGTAGCACTTCTAGCGGGGTTAGTATTAGAGAAGAACTTTGTTAAAAGTGTTTTAAGGCAGCAAATTATGCGTGAGTCAGTGATTTATCAAGACATTGAAGCTGAAGCAACTCAAAAAGGTATTCAGCAAGGTATTCAGCGAGAAGCTGTATCTTTCGCCTTACGCTTGCTGAAACGGCGAATAGGAGAAGTTAAGCCCGAATTACAAGCACAAATTCAGGAGTTATCTGTTGAGCAATTAGAAGAATTGGGAGAAGCTTTGCTTGATTTTAGTAGTGAGGATGACTTAATTTCTTGGCTAGAAAAAAATTAGCGTTTTTGGGGTGGGTTAGGCAGGAATTAAATTAAGTAAATTATTCGCTCCTGTCTCCCATTATTTAAAAATAAGTTGCTCGCCAAGCTTGAAGACAATTTTAGATAAGTTATTGCCCTGATTTAATGTTAAATTTTGAGTATTCTGACAATCGATCGGCACATTTTTGGTAGCTTATGCAGACTTCTCAATTACTTCGCCGTTGGGTGGCTCTTTGCTTGCTGACATTTTTCTTAACAATTAACTTTGTAGCGATCGCGCCAGCAAAAAAATCTCCTAATCCAACTTTAGCAGAAACACCACTTATTCAAGCTCCGATCCAACTCGACGGGCGCATACTTTTTCATGTCGCCGCCGCCGCAAGTAGCGGTGAATCAACCAAACTCCTCGCACCAGTGCAGATGCGAGTGGAAAGCTATGAGAAGAAACTTAATCAGATAATTCGCACGGGTTTTAACCCACAAACTCTAGAAATTGTTGCTCAAGATCGAGGCGAGCAAACGATAATTATTGCTAGGGATGGTAAGCAATTAAAAGAGCAAAAAATTGCCGTAATTACCGAAATGGATGCTCGCATTCACGGGCTTTCGTTGCCTGATTTTGTCAGCGAATTAACCACTGATATTCGCTTGGGTTTGCTACAAGCACAGCAACGACGACAACCAACTTATTTAATTCGCCAAAGCTTGGTTTCTGGGGGAATAGCATTACTTTGCTTTCTCATAACCTTATTTATTGCTTATTTCCAAAAACGCTTGCAAAATAAATTTGTACGGCGATGTGAAAAAATTGAAGCTTTGCCAGCACAAGAATCTCTGAAAAACTTTAATAATGAGTCAGAAATTCCTGCTAACAAACAAGAGCAAATCGGTAATTTAACCGAGCAAAAACTTTCTCTAGAGCAAAAGCAAAATTTAAATCGATTGCAAAGAGGAATACTGCATATTGTCCAAATCTTAATTTGGTTGGTAGCTTTGACAATCGTTTCAGGATTTTTCCCCTGGACAACTTGGTTGAATTTATGGTTAATTACGAAATGGGAATTAGTAGGAACTTTGCTTGGTATTTATTTAGCTATTCGAGTTAGTACAGTTTTAATCGATCGCTTGTTTAAAACTTGGCTAGATCGACTTTCGCTGACACCTACACCTTCCCAAAGACGGGCTTTGCGCTTAGTTACTTTCTCCCGCGTTTTGCAGGGACTTATTGTTTACATTTTAGGTGCTATTGGCATTATTTTAGCATTAGACCATCTTGATATTCCGATCGCACCCCTCTTAGCTGGTGCGGGAATTATTGGTTTTGCGATTTCTTTTGGTTCGCAAAATTTAATTAGAGATATCATTAACGGTAGTTTGATTTTGCTTGAGGATCAGTACGCGATCGGTGATTTTATTGACGTTGGTAGTGCGAGTGGTTTAGTAGAAGAAATGAATTTACGCATTACTCAACTGCGTGGTTTAAACGGGAGATTGAGTACCATTCCTAATAGTAATATTACCACCGTCCACAATGTTTCTAAAGATTGGGCGCGAATCGAATTTACTTTTGAAATCAGTTACAATGCTGATTTAACTAAAGCTTTATCAGTCATTAGCGAAACGGCGGAAACGATGCAAAAAGACCCTGAATGGCAAGAAAAAATTGTCGATCCAGTTAATCTTTTAGGAGTTAACGATCTGGATCATCATGGCGTCCAAATTTTGATGTGGATTAAGACAAAACCGTTACAACATTGGTCTGTGGGACGGGAATTTCGCCGCCGTTTGAAGTTAGCTTTTGACGCAGAAAATATCGCTTTTGGTATTCCGCGTCAGTCACTATCCTGGGAAAATTATCCTCCAATTTTTGACGGTCAAAAATAATCTTAGGAGCTAAAATTATTTTAGTTGATTGCGGCTAAGATTTTCTCTTTTTCTAAGGAACGACCGATCAGTACCAGTTTGGTTTGACGAAGTTCGTCGGGTTTCCAAAGGCGATCGTAGAAAAAGTCAAAGCGAGATCCGACTCCTTGTAATACCATCCGCATTGGTTTGTTTTCAACGTTGACGAAACCTTTGACTCGGTAAATTTCCTCTTTTTCCACCAATTTTTGTAACTGGTTAACTAATTTTTTCGGTTCAAATGTTTGTTCTAAAATCAGTTCCACTGAGTCGATCTCATCATCATGTTCGTGTTCTTCTTCAGTGTCGTGATGAGAAGGACGACTGTCTAAGTTATCTTCAACTGCTGCATTAAATCCTAATAAAATCTCTGGGGCAATTTCTCCTTGGTAACAAGGAACAATTTTAACTCCACTAGGTAATTCTTTTTCCAACCAATTCTCAACTTTAATTCGCGTTTCTTCGTCTACTAAATCGGCTTTGGTTAGCAATACTAAATCGGCGCAAGCTAATTGGTCTTCAAATAACTCTTCTATGGGCGTTTCATGTTCTAAATTAGGGTCGGCTTTTCTTTGGGCTTCTAAAGCATCTAAATCGCCAACTAAAGTACCAGCAGCTAAAGCTTGACAATCCACTACTGTGATTACGCCATCCACTGTAGCACCGTTACGAATTTCTTGCCAGCGAAAAGCTTGTACTAAGGGTTTTGGTAATGCTAAACCGGAAGTTTCTACCAACATACAATCAATTTGTTCTCGCCGTTCTAAGAGTTTTTGCATGGTGGGAAAAAATTCTTCTTGAACGGTACAACAAAGGCAGCCATTTGTCAATTCAATAATGTTATCAGTTGGGTTTTCATCAGTTTCGCAAATTTGACAATCACGTAGTAGTTCGCCGTCAATTCCTACTTCGCCAAATTCGTTAACGAGGACAGCAATTTTTCGTCCTTGATTGTTTTGCAATAAATGACGAACGAGAGTAGTTTTACCAGCACCGAGAAAGCCAGTGATAACAGTTACGGGTATTTTTGCAGCCATATTAGATCGGGTTGAGTTGTTGAATTTATATCTTAATAGAATGAGTCGTACCAGTCACCATAAAAGTGCATTCGTCCGACACCAATATAAAGTGGGTAAGGAATTTCGGCGGCAGGAAATACGGTTACGCCAAATAAATAAACTCCGCCATAAAGAGGATTTTGCTTGGGTTTTAAGCCAACTGTAAAGGTGGTTCCGGGGGGAATTGCTGGCTCAAAATTAACTGTAATTGCACCTGTTTCTTCATTTTTGTTTACTTGACTTACGTTCAATCTTTTGCCTTTATCGCGATGGGTTCCTACAAAGGCAAATGTATCTTCTAGTTCAAAGTTAATGTCTTCAAATCCCTCCCTTTGAGCGATCGTTACTTTTCCTAAAGGTTCGCCTGCGTCTGCGGGTAAATCGATCGTAAAATAATATTTTGCTGCCCAAACTCCGGTGTTATTGTAGGTAGTAACGGCATCTAATAAACGGGGCGCACTTTCAAAGGAAACGCTACCATCTCTTCTTTGAATTGCTGGTGTTGGTGGAAGGTTAATTCCCATGATGCTAGCGGTGGTTAAAGTTAAAGCTAGTAAGCTGGAAATACGCATTTTTTTACCTAGAAATCTAAGGGTAGAGAGCGGTTTGGGAGGGGATAAAGTTGGCTCGCGAAAAGCAATTTTTCTGAGTTGAAATTAGTTGTCAAAAAAATCTTTTTATCCCCTCACGCTTAAACGTTCCCTAATTCTAGGTTAACCAATTGCCGCCGAGGTGAGAAAAACAATTCCCATACCAGCGATCGCTAATCCTAAAAACCGTAAAATCGGAAATGGCTGTTGGGGCAATTTTTCCAAAATAATCTTACCTAAGATAGATGCAGCGAGGGCAACTGTTAATTGAATTACCGCAAAACCTGCTAAATAAGCGACTAAGGGTGTCATTTCTGCACCAACGATCGCTTCTCCGTAAGCGTAGCCATGAAAAATTCCGGCGATCGCCGCCAGAATTGCCAAAATAATCTTATATCCTCCCGATTTCTGTGGTTCAGTATTATTCTTCGCTAGCAACACTCCAAAACCAATTACTGACAGCGCAATTAAGATTTCTACCGCAGGTAAATTCCACTCTAAAAGATGAATTCCTGTGCCCGCTATTGTCGCTAAAACAAACGAAATTAAGCTAAAAATTCCTTTATTTACTGTGGCTGCAAGTAAGCCTACTGCAACTACAAAAGCGAAATGATCTAAGCCGATAATTGGGTGTGCTAATCCCGATAAAAATCCTTCAAAAAAATTATCTGGAGTTTGACCACCAAAGGCGTGGTGAGCCATTACTTGATTGGAATTACTAAGGAAAAATAACCCGGTAAGAGTTACTAACCCAGCAATTTGTAAGACACTCTTTGTGTTAAAGAAAAGCTTTATTTTTGACATTTCTGCTTGACTTAAAATTGGTTTTAAGTATTAACTGGTTATGGTTGCTGAAAGTGAAGAGAGTCAAGGTTTAAAGCCTTGACTAGAAACAAACAATTCTGCTTTTTTTGCCAAAAAAGCTTGACAAAAATTAATTTCTGTGTATTGTGGCGGCTCGTGGCTGCTTTAATTGTAGCGACGGCGACAAAATCCAGCCAGATAAAATTAACAAGAGCATATTAGAGATCATCTGTACCTCGCAGATGCAACTGTACGACTAAAATTAGACAATCGGCGGGCATCCTGACTAAGAGATCGACTCATCACAGTTGCGGGACAGCGCCGGACTTGCACCGAACTTTCCCCCTTATGTTTGCTGGCTGTTCCCCAGCAAAACCGATTCAGTACAGATATTACCACATTTGGGATGAGAAGCGACAGACGCGATCGCCAATTTTCAATTTAGTAAGAATAAATCCCCAAAAATTCCTCAGAAAAAAGTAAGGGGGTGCCAAAAAATCTGCACCCCTACACCCTTATGGGGTGACTGTTGAAACAGGAATAATCTACATAGGTGTTTGTTAATTTTTAACCGTCAAATGATGCCCAAATCCTATCAACTTATTGCAAAACTTCTTCTAACTGATGTTGTTGCCAAAGAGATTGGTATAATCCAGGAGATTCGCTCAACTCAGCATGAGTTCCGATTTGGACAATTTCGCCAGCATCCATGACAAAAATTCGGTCAGCAGTCGCCGCAGCCGACAATTGATGAGAGATAAAAATCACTGTTTTACGCTTTACACCTTCAGAAAGATTGTCTAAAATTTGCGTAGCAGTTTGATTATCAACACTGGAAAGCGCATCATCAAGAATCAAAACTGGCGCATCTATTAACAAAGCCCTAGCTAAAGAAGTACGTTGTCGCTGTCCACCAGAAAGGGTAATACCACGTTCTCCGACCAAAGTATCATATTCTTTCGGAAAATTAAGAATTTCTGGGTGAATTTGGGCTATTTTTGCCGCCGATTCTACCTCCGGTTGTTCCGTCAAGGGTTCGCCATAACGAATGTTATTTTGAATAGTGGTACTAAAGAGAAAACTATCTTGAGGGACATAAGCGATCGCGCGACGCAGATCGGCCAACTTAACTTTGGTGATATCATATTCATCGAGAAATAACTGTCCCGATTCAATATCTAACAAACGAGGAATAGCATTCGCCAAAGTTGATTTACCAGAACCAATCGAACCGACGATCGCCACTTTTTCCCCTGGTTTAATGGTAAAATTAAGCTGCTTCAAAGCCGGAGATTTCGCCCCAGGATAGGTATAACTCAAACCTCGCGCCATTATTGAACCTTTCACACTCTCCAGAGGAAGCGTCAGATTATCGGGTCGATCCTGAATTTGTGGTTCAACCGCAAAAATTGCCTTAATGCGGTCAATACTAACCTCACCCCGTTGATAAGTAGTAATTGTAAAACCTAATAAAGCCGTCGGGAAAACCAAACGTTCCACATAAGTAATCAGCGCGACAAAATCGCCAACTGAAATTGTCTTATTAGCGATCGCGCTACTACCCAACCACAGCAAAATCAGCAAACTAACATAAGAAAGAGCCTCTACCACTGGAAACAAAACATTTCTCGTTCTCGCCAAACTCAGATTTGCCAACAATAACTGCTCATTTTTCCGACGAAAAGCAAGACGTTCGTTAATCTCCTGAGCATATATTTTAATCAACGAAATCCCACTCATATCCTCTTGGATCAACTGAGAAAGATCCGAAAGCCTCTCCTGCACCGTGCGTTGTTCAGATTGTAACTTAGCACTAAACAACTGTACCGCAATCAACATCAGAGGATAAATCGCGATCGTCGCTAAAGTCAGCCGCACATTAATTGCCAGCATAAACGGTAGCGTCAAACCGTAAGCAAAAACTGTATTAATTAAACTCAGAACTGCAAATCCAAGCAAACGCCGGATATTATCAACATCAGAAGTTGCCCGATTAATTAAATCCCCAGTCGTATTACTCGAAAAATAAGCAGGTTCCAACCCTAACAAATGTTGAAAAATCTTTTGTTTAAGATCGAATTCTACCTGTCGTCCAATACCAAAAATCGTAATCCGGGACACCATCCGAATTACCCACATGATCGAGGCGAGAACTGCAATTAAGAACACAAAACGCAATAGCACCTCAAAGCTGAGAGTTCCCCTCAACTCATCCACACTATTACCGATCAATCGGGGAATGTAAGCCCCGATCGCATTAACAAGCGATAAGGCAAAAATGCCTACAGATACCTGTCGCCAATGGGGACTTAGTAATTTCATCCTCTAATCCTTATTCCGTATAGCTTCTAGTTTTTACAAGCTTTATTCAAAGCTATTTTCCTCAGCTGTTACTCAATTACCTTAGCTTAAACGAACCAGAAGCCCACTCTGTAATCTTTGATTTAGAGTGGGAGTATGTCACTTCTAGGGCAGCGCGGACTCCAAAGGTTAATTACAGCTAGTTAGCTGATTTTTCCTCTCGGTGAAAGTACCCATTTGGGGCTACGCCGCGTCTTGCCGTTAATAATCTGTTTTCTTGTCCTAGCTTATGTTTGCACTATTCCAAAAACGTTATCCCAATGGTAGTTTGATTAGTGAGTTTGTGACTGTGGATCGCGGTCAGTATGTGGTCCGGGCGATCGCGGTTGATGATGGTGTAACTTTGGCTACGAGTTTGGCTGCTGCTTTTTCGGTGGAAGAAGCTGAAGATGAAGCTAGAAAAAGACTTTTAGCTTTTTTGGGTATCACTAACGGTCAGATTCCTCAGATGGCTAATCAACCAGTTACTACAGCTTCTGAATCGGAAACTGCGGTTTCTCCTAGTTTAGATCGAACTCAACCAGCAACAATCGTTTCTGAGCGGGTTACTCCTCCTGTTACACCTAGGGAAACTTTTTCTCCACCTGAGAAACCCACAACAGTTACTCCTAATTTTGCTGGCGAACCGGAATTTTCTCCACCTGGATCTTTTGGGGGATCTTCTGAAGAAATAGCCGATCTCACTCCTGAACCAGAACCAGTTTACCCGGCAAAGTCAGCGCAAAAATCAACTAAGGCTTCTCAGCGTAGTCCGGAAATGGATCGAGATCTGCTGATGGAAGGAACCAGTGTGGAAATTAAACGCTTAGGTTGGAGTGAAACTCAAGGACGAGACTTTCTCAACGAACGTTATGGGAAGCGATCGCGTCACAGTCTTACTGATGAAGAATTAAGCGAATTTCATCAATATTTACTTCAACAACCTAGTCCTCAATAGCTGAAATTCAGGATGAAGGACAATGCACAAAAAAGTTAATTTGTCAAGAAAAGTGCAGCCTTCATCCTGTTAGAAAACGTTAACCAACTTCCGGAGGATTACTAGCTGAAGGACGGCGATCGATTACTGAGTCAATCAAACCGTATTCCTTCGCATCTTCCGCAGACATATAAAAGTCACGTTCGGTATCTTCTTCGATTTTCTCTAAAGGTTGACCTGTATGATTGGCGAGATGGTGATTAAGCTGTTTCTTCAGATACAAAATTTCCTTCGCCTGAATTTCAATATCCGCCGCTTGTCCTTGAGCGCCACCCAAAGGTTGGTGAATCATAATCCGCGAGTGAGGAAGACTCATCCGCTTACCTTTTTCCCCAGCACTAAGCAGGAAAGCGCCCATACTTGCTGCTAGTCCCAAGCAAATGGTACAAACATCAGGACGAATTTGATTCATAGTATCAAAGATCCCAAATCCTGCCGACACAGAACCACCGGGAGAGTTGATGTAAAGGTAGATATCTTTTTCAGGATCTTCTGCTTCCAGAAAGAGGAATTGAGCGACAATTAAATTCGCCAACTCATCAGTTACAGCTTGTCCGAGGAAAACGATTCTTTCTCGCAAGAGTCGAGAATAAATGTCGAAGGCGCGTTCGCCACGACCAGAAGTTTCGATTACTGTAGGAATCATCGAGCTGTCTCAGTATTATCCAGTATTTCTTTGATTGTAGCGATTGTCGTTTCTTTAGTGAGGTGGCGATCGCAACGTTTCAATCCCTCTGAGGGATTTTCGAGGGTTTCAACCCATTTCGCATCGCGGAAGGAGGATTCAGCCTAGTTTCAATCCCTAAGAAGGATTTTCGAGGGTTTCAACCAATACTCGATTAGGATAGCTGGCATCTGGGTGACTGACATCCTCCCAACTCAACCACCAAACTTATCCAACAAGCTTTCACTTATTTGACAGGCGTCTCAACCACAGTTGCTAGCGAGCTTCCCAGTTATAGTATCTCAAGCTAAGTTATCAATCAAGAGAAACTGTACCTAGATCGCCTCCAATTAACCAGAAAAGATTCATCATAGATACTAAGTGAGTAGAAATCTTTATACCCTCACTTGTAATTTTCGTTAATAGTCTTTCTCGAAAATCACTGATAACCTTAAGTAGTTATCAGTTGATGGATTTGCTAGTAACTCTTATTAACAGGCAAATCTACCTAAAATCCCTATTTCCTAACTACTCTCTAGTTAACTCACGTTGATAATTACCAACTCAGGACTAACCACCGATGATTTTTAACCCGACAAACTTACTAATTGACACCTTGATCGCACAACTTACAGAAGGCTACCACCGTACCTACGGAGGCTGGAAGAGTGAATATGCTGAAATTATTTCCTGGGGTGCTGCTATGGCTCTGGAAAATATTGCTAATAGCGATGCTCTCTATCACAATGTCGAGCATACAGTTTTTGTTACTCTTGTTGGACAGGAAATTCTCCGAGGTAAACATATTAAAGTTGGTGGCGTAAGCTGCGAAGATTGGTTACACTTCCACCTGTCTTTGTTATGTCACGATATTGGCTATGTTAGAGGGGTTTGTCGTCCCGATCGCCCACAAGAAAATTTGTATGCTACAGGAGTGGGTGATGTGATGATTTCTGTACCTCCTGGTTCGACTGATGCGAGTATGGCTCCTTATCATGTCGATCGAGGTAAGTTATTTGTTCAAGAACGTTTTGGCGGTCATACTCTGATTGATGCGGAAATTCTTAAGGCAAATATTGAGTTGACTCGTTTTCCGGTTCCGGCTGATGACGATCATAAAAATACGGAAAATTATCCGGGTTTGGTAAGAGCGGCAGATTTAATCGGTCAATTGAGCGATCCCCGCTATTTACAAAAGATTCCGGCGTTGTTCTACGAGTTTGAAGAAATTGGTGCTAATAAAAATTTAGGTTACGAAAGTCCGGGTGAACTTCGCCGTAACTACCCTAGTTTCTACTGGAAGGTTGTTTATCCTTATGTGAAGACGGCTTTATCTTATTTGGAATTGACTCAAGCAGGTAAGCAAGTTATGGCTAGTCTTTATGCAAATGTTTTTCGTGTGGAACACGAGGAACAAGAAGCTTTGGTTTTTGTGGCATAAAGAGACTTTACCAAAAGTTTTGGGTTTAAAACCCTGCCTCTTTAAAGCAGCATTGTTTAGGTTCTCCCGATGAAATGAGAATCCTGGCGCATTTATGCTGCGGAGTGTCAACATTGCTAGATGAGAGGAAGCAGATAAGTTTGGCTTTCTCTCATTTGTCATTTTTACTGGCAATCTTTATCTCTAGGGAATTCTGAACTTGCCAAATTGGTTTTGACTAGTTCGAGTAGATTGTACTATAGAGGCTAAAGCGCTATTAGGAACAAAAAATGAACGATCCTTTGCGTAGTTTTAAATTACAGCCTTGGCGATCGCTTAGTCTGGTAACTGGGGTGACAATAGCGATCGCGATGATTGGAGAAGGTCTGTTAATTTGGGGCTATACTCAATCATCGGTTTTACACAGCTTTCTCAATTTCCTGTTTTCTCCACCTTTAGGGATAATTTTATCTTTGGCGGCTGCTGTGGGTGTGGGTGTGCTAGGAGTTTATCTTTGCGAGCAGTGGCAACGTCAGGTAATCTTGAATTCAGGTAGTTTATGGGCTTTGGTTCTTTGTTTGGCTGTGGGAATCTTGCTCAAGTCGCTGTTACCTCTTCCTCCTTTACTGGTGGGATTTTCTTATGAGACGGTGATTTTTCTGATGGTGGGAGTCTTTTGGAAAGGTCGTCCCTATTGGCGTTAATAATTTCGAGAACAAACGATCAGGGGATTTTTATCCACTTTGCTCAGATGACAGAGTGGATAGTTTGCTAATCAATAATTGGCAGATCTAGAAGCAGGTAGAGGCGGTTATCTTAAATCATTTGTACCAATTTATTCCTCTCCTGATGTGAAGGCAAGATTAAGAAAAACTTCGATTGTTAAGCTTGTCGGTAATGGCATTTCGATCGTTTATGGAAATGTAGTCTCAAAGCTTTTTCGCAATTATGTCAAGATTTTTAACAAATTGGGGATCGAAAAGCAAAAAATGGTTTAGAACTGCAAGAGAATCATTAGATAAATATGAGAAGTAATCGATTAACAAATGTTTCTATTTCAGAGATGTTTAAATTTTTGTCAGCAAAAACTAGCTCATCGCTGTTGGTTATTGTCGATTAAATATTCCGCGATCGCGCTGACTTTCAGTTTAATTATAGTTGCTTGTAACGGTGACTCACAATTAAATCAAACTTCGGTTAGTAACTCTCAGCCCCCAAGCGATTCCCTGACAATTTGGTGGAATAAAGGCTATCTTTTAGAAGAAGATGAAGCACTACAAAAAATTGTTCGAGATTGGGGAAAAATCAGTGGAAAACAAGTTAAACTTTTTTTTGAAACTGAAGACGAATTACCACAAAAAAGTGCTAGAGCTTTGACTACTGGTAATCTTCCCGATCTTTTATTTTCTACTCGTGCTGAATACGAACTTATTCCCCGTTTAGCTTGGGAAGGAAAACTCACAAATTTAGCAAAAGTAATTGCCCCAGTAGAAAATTTATATTCACCAGCCGTATTAGAATCGGTTTATCTTTATAATCAAAAAGAAAAGCAACGCAGTTACTACGCAGTCCCAATTTATCAAGCGACAATTTATATTCATTATTGGCAAGATTTAATCGAAAAAATAGGCAAAAATGTTAATGATATTCCTCAAGATTGGACGGGTTTTTGGCAATTTTGGGAAAACGTGCAAGAAGAATTGCGCTCTGAGCAAAATTCAGATATTTATAGCTTAGGAATTACTCTTTCTGACAAAGCTTCCGATAGTTACTACTTTTTTGAACAAGTTTTAGAAGCTTATAATGTAGAAATTGTCGATCGCGAAGGTAATTTACAAGTAGATAAACCGGAAGTTCAGTCAGGAATTAGTCAGAGTTTAGACTGGATAACCGCACTATATAAACAAGGGTATATACCACCAAATGCACCTCAATGGTTAAACCCAGATAATAATTTTAATATGCTGAATCGAAAAGTAGTGATGACTCCTAATCCCACACTTTCGATTCCGGCTGCCCAGCGCGAAGACGAAGAGGTATACTTTAATCAATTAGGGACGTTAGAGTTTCCGAACAAGCCGAATGGCGAACCAATGCGCTACATCGTTTCTGTGAGACAAGCAGTAGTTTTCCGCGAGTCGAAAAACCAGGAAGCAGCCCAAGAATTTTTAGCTTATTTAGTCCAGCCAGAAACTTTAACAGCATATCTCAAAGCAGCCACAGGGCGTTATTTCCCCGTGATGACTCCTGCTTGGGAAGATGAATTTTGGCACGATCGCCGCGATCGCCACATCGCGATCGCGACTAAAATGTTAACAGAACGTCCGACGCGCCCGCTTTACTACACCCGCAATCCCGCCTACACTCAAGTGCTAGAGGAACATATTTGGGGTAAAGCAATTAATCGCATCCTGATCGACGATCTTTCTCCAGAAGAAGCTACTCAAGAAGCGATCGCTCGGATTGAGGAAATTTTCGAGCAATGGGAATAAAATTTTATCAGCGATATTTGACCGCGAGAGTTGCTAGTAATTTTTTAATGTTATCTCTCCTGACCGTCAGTATAGTCGGGGGAGTTGCTTTTTTTCGAGCGAGAGAAGCTTTGAAAAAAGCTGCTTTCGATCGCTTGAGTGTTGCTGCTACCTTAAAAGAAGAAGAAATTAGCCGTTGGTTTATCGATCGAGAACAAGATTTTTTCTTGGTAACTCAGTTTCCCGAGGTGAAACTACAGCTACAAAGCTTGTTGAATGGGGAAGCTTCGCAACAAGAATCTCAAAAAGCATACCAAATTCTTTCCCAATATCTCCACGATTTTGTTCAAGTTAAGCCTAATTTTAGCGAAATTTTTATTCTCGATCGCCGCAACCGCATTGCGATTTCAACTAACTCAGCTAATGAAGGGGAATACGAAGTTGCGGGAAATTTCACTTATTTCGATTTCGCCCAAATTGACTTAGGACAAGGTTTTACGCCTATTTTCTATGTTTCACCAGTTACCGGGAAACCAGCAGTAACACTTGCTGCACCGATCCAAGATAGGTCAGGATCTCGTATAGGAGTCGTTTTAGCTCATCTTAACTTAGATCGGATCGACCAGATTATTCGGGAACGCACGGGGTTAGGTGAAAGTGGCGAAACTTACTTGATTGGGTCCTTAGTAACCGAAAATAGCTTTATCTCCGGAAATGAAAATCGCACTGAGGAACTTATTTCTGGAGTCAATAGTCCCGGAATCGATGCCGCAATGCAAGGATTTAGGGGTTTTGGCTTGTATCGGAATTATCAACAAATACCTGTCATTGGAGTGTATCGTTGGCTAGATGACTTAGGAATTGCCTTGCTGGTGGAAATGGAACAAGCAGAAGCTTTTGCGCCAGCACGTCAATTAGCAGCGACAATTTTATTAGTGGGATTAGTAGCAGCCGGAGTGCTATCACTAGGTGCATACTTACTAGCCCGTCAGATTACCAGACCAATTTTAGCGATCGCCGATACCGCAACTCAACTAGCTGCCGGAGATTTAGAACAAATTGCACCTGTTTTAACTGAAGATGAAGTTGGACTTCTCGCTCGTAATTTTAACCAAATGGCAAAGCAACTCAAAGAATCTTTTGCTAGCTTAGAAGCGAAAAACAGCGAATTACAGCGTTTAGATCGCCTTAAAGACGAATTTCTCGCCAATACATCCCACGAATTGCGTACCCCACTTTACGGCGCGATCGGGATCGCTGAATCTATGTTAGACGGTGCAACTGGAGAATTAACTGAAATTCAACGCCAAAATTTGTTAACTATCGTCGCAAGTGGCAGAAGATTAGCCAATTTAGTTAATGATATTCTCGACTTTTCTAAACTACGCCACCAAGATATCGAACTACAAATTAAAGCTGTGGGAGTGCGAGAAATTGTCGAAGTTGTTTTAACTCTCAGTCGCAGTTTATTAGGAAAAAAAAACTTACAACTAATCAACAATGTTGACTCAGATTTACCTGACGCTACCGCCGATGAAAACCGCTTGCAACAAATTCTTTACAACTTAGTTGGCAATGCAATTAAATTCACGGCTGCTGGGAAAATAGAAATTTCCGCAGCCATAATTAACCACAAGATTGCTATTTCTGTTAGTGACACCGGCATCGGTATTCCCGAAGATAAACAAATACGAATTTTTGAATCTTTTGAACAAGCAGATGGCTCTACTGCTAGAGAATATGGAGGTACGGGTTTGGGATTAGCAATTACTAAAAAGTTAGTTGAATTACACCAAGGTGAGATCGCAGTTAAATCTACTGTGGGACGTGGTTCTTGTTTTACTTTTACTTTACCTATTTATCAAAATAAACTAGATAAACAACCATCATTCTCTGAAATTCCAGGAAATTTTAATAATTTGCCCCCAAGAAGCGTAACCAACCAAGTTTTACCATTATTAGATTCAAAATCTCAACTAGTAATTACTAGCGAAAACGCTCGCAAGATCAAAATTTTGATTGTTGATGACGAACCAGTAAACCTACAAGTATTACTCAATCATTTATCTCTTGCTAACTATAACGTCACTGAAGCAAATAACGGCGAAGAAGCCTTGTCTGCTATCGAAAATGGTTTCAAACCAGATTTGATTTTGCTAGATGTCATGATGCCCAAAATGACAGGTTACGAAGTTACTGAAAAATTGCGCCAGCGTTTTTCTGCTTCAGAATTACCAATTTTATTACTAACTGCTAAAAATCAAATTCAAGATTTGGTAACTGGGTTGGAGGTAGGTGCAAATGATTATTTAAATAAACCTATTTCTAAAGATGAATTACTAGCGCGAATTCAAACTCATCTCAACTTATCTCGTCTCCGCAATGAAAATTTTCGTCTCAATGCCGAGTTAGCAATTACTCAGCGTTTGCAAAAGATACTTTTACCTAAACCTGAAGAAATAAGTGCAATTAAAGATTTAGAAATTGCTGGATATATGGAACCAGTTAAAGAAGTGGGTGGCGATTATTATGATGTTTTGCAACATGAAGGGGGCGTAAAAATTAGTATTGGTGATGTTACCGGACATGGGTTAGAAAGTGGGGTTTTAATGTTAATGGTACAAGCGGCAATTAGAACTTTGCAAAACACACAGGAAACTGATGCTATTAAATTTTTGGATATTATTAATCGTACCATTTATCAGAATATTGTGCGGATGAATTCTGATAAAAATATGACCTTGGCAATTCTTGATTATTACGCAAATGGGAAATTTTGTTTGAGCGGACAACATGAAGAAATTATTGTTCTTCGTGGTGATGGTTTCGTGGAAATTATTGAGACAATTGATTTGGGCTTTCCTCTTGGCTTGGAGGAAAATATTACTCAGTTTATTGACAAGAAATATTTGCATTTAAATAGTGGCGATTCGATCGTGGTTTATACGGATGGGATTACTGAAGCTGAAAATATTCAAAAAGTAAGATATGGCTTGAAACGTCTTTGTCAAGTTCTTTGTCATAATTGTTATTTGTCTGCCGAAAAAATTAAAGATGCGGTAGTTGAAGATGTGAAAAAGCACATCGGTAAACAAATTGTTTATGATGATTTAACTTTATTGATAATTAAGCGGAGATAGTTAGGAGTTGAGGATTTAGTTTAGTCACTAGTTGAGAGTGAAATTGTTTGATTTTTTCAATGAAGTAGCGCTTGCTTGCTGATTTTTTTTAAGTTGACTGGAAAAAAAGTGGATTTAGCTTTATAATTTAACTTATGAATGCTCGGAAAAATTTTTACTTTGGTGACACTCCCAGAAATTACTTAATGATTAAGTAACAAAGGATACATTTTTTGAGGAAGAGTGTTTGGAAAATGATCTCAACCCAAGCCGGAGAAATACCTCCAGGAAAGAAAGTCAATGACCGCTACGAGATTATCAAAGTAATTGGTCAAGGCGGTTTTGGGAGAACTTATTTAATTAGCGATCGACAACGTTTTGAGGAAAAGTTTGTCCTCAAAGAGTTTTTACATAGTCATACGAATACGAAAGCTATGGCTAAGTTTCGGGAATTGTTTGAGAGAGAAGCGAAAGTTTTACATCAGTTAAAACATCAGCAAATCCCTCAGTTTTTGGCTTGGTTTGAGGAAGAGGGAAAATTATTTTTAGTCCAGGAATATATTCAGGGTAAAAGTTATTCGGAATTTTTGGTAGAAGGAAAGACTTTTTCTGAAGCCGAGATTAAGCAATGGTTGTTAGATTTATTACCAGTTTTAGATTATATTCACGATCGCGGCATTATTCACCGGGATATCTCGCCTGATAATATCATTTGGTGCAGCGATCGCCAAAAACCAGTTTTGATCGATTTTGGTGTAGTCAAAGAAGCGATCGCTAGTGTAACTCATCTTCCTAGTTCGCCATTAACTCGCGTTGGTAAACCGGGTTATTCTCCACCAGAACAACTTTATCACGGTCAATCTAATGCGACTAACGATCTTTATTCTCTGGCAGTAACTGCCCTCGTTCTTTTCACCAGAAAAGACCCAAGTATACTCTTCGATACATCTAATTTTACCTGGAATTGGCAAAATTATGTCAATGTTAACAATAATTTTGCCCAAATTATTCAGAAAATGTTAGCAAATGCGCCCGAAGATCGCTATCAGTCTGCTCGAGAAGTTATTTCTGCCTTAGAAAAACTGAATCTAACGCCTACTTTATCACCCGATTTACCAGTAATCAAAACATCTGGGACAATTCTACAGCCAGCAGCAAAAATACCGGGAAAACCGATAGCTTTTACTTGTTTAGCGACAATTTTGATTGCTGGAGTCGTCGTTTTCGCGAAAAATTTGGGCGGGCTATGTAATATTTTTAACAATTGTCCGGTGGAAAATAACGAGGAGATCGCGCAAGTAAATGATTTGAATTTTACCGAAGTATATAACCAAGCTGTCGCTCAAGCAAACGCCGCCCTTGCCGAAACTCCTCAAAGTATCGCCGAATTAGCAGAAATTCATTCGCAATTAGATGATGCAATTAATCAGTTAGAAAATCTTCCCGCCCAAGATGAAGAATTGTTAATTTCTTATCAAAATAAATTACAAGAAATTGGCGATCGCTTGACAAAAGAGCAAGAAGCCGAAAAAAAATTTTCAGCAGCCGAAGCTCTTGCCGTTGAAGCCGATCGACAAACTAATGTAGCGACAACTATTTCCGAGTTAGAAGCAGCGCAAAGGATCTGGGAAGCAGCGCAAACCAAACTAGACGAAATTGACTCAGATACATATATTAGAGAAAATGTCAAGAGTAAAAATGCTGAATACCAAGAAAAAATCGCCAAACTTGCCGATTTAGTAAGACAAAAACAGTTACAAAGCGCTCCTAGCGTCGAAAAATTAGTACCGGAACAACCGACACCTAAACCACTACTCGATCGACCCTTTAGCCCCCAAGAAACGCCACAACCGCCGCGATTTAAAGAACCACCTGAGTTACCAGTCCCACCCCCATCCGAACCAGTAGAAACAAGACCAAACGGCTGTCCAGATTTTTGTTAAATTGCCCTTGGAAAAACTACTGGTTGGCAAACTTTACTGGCAAGAAAAGCCAAAAATATGAAGTTAAGATGAAGCCAAGAGCAGAGTAAGTAAAGATTGAATAAAGATTAGTCAAAAAGTAGGGTGAAAAACCACAAAAAAATTTCAGCAAGATTAAATTAGGAAAAACTAAAAAATTCACTCCGAGAGCAAAAAGTTCCGGTGAGGCTAATGAAATTACCATTAATAGCAAAAATAGTAGCAGCAGGAGCGATCGCCGCAGGAAGTATCGCGATCGCCCCATCCCCAACTCGCAGCCAACCCGCACCCGGTCAATCTGGTTTCTATTGTGACACCAATTCCGGCATACCGATCTCCATGTACCAAAATCGTCAAGGTGGCTTAGAGCCTTGGATACGCTGGACTTCTAACTTTGGTGAAAGAGTAGGTTACAACCCCTTACAACGCTGTCAAGAAGTTAGCAACCGCCTCGAAAGTTATCGACGCAACAAACAACTACGTTATATTACCGCCGGGACAATGAACGGACAACCAGTAATTTGTACCGCGCAGTACGAAAATGGTCCTTGTACCGGATTGATTTATACCCTCAAACCCGGTCAAAATGTAATTACAACCTTAAATCAATTTATCGCTTGGCGTACAGGAGTAGCAGGAACACCATCACTATCGGAAAGTGCAACAATTCCTTACATTGATGTGAGAGGAAGAATTGAAGAAGATAGCAATAACCTCAATTCTCCAGTTACACCTCAACCAACACCAGGAACATCAAACCAAGGCGATCGCCGGGAGTTATAATGCCTCAAAGCTGGTGGGAAAATCAAGCCAAAACTACTCAAAATCCAACCAGGAAAGTGGGTGCAACCCTCAGAAAAGGGCTTTTACCATTTTCTCTTTTCCTAAGTTGCGCGCTAATACAAAGCCCAGCAACCCTGGTGGCGATCTCAAATTCATCGGATTTATTAGCGCAACCAATTTCGATTAACTACCCACCAGCCAATGGGGCGATCTCCCGCATTCAATATCTTACCCAATTAACCACTGTCAGGATTCTCGCCGCGAAAGCTTCAGGATCGGGGGTAATTGTCGCTCGACAAGGACAAATTTACACCATCTTAACCAATTGGCACGTCGTTTCCTTCAGCGATCGCTTCTTAATTCTTACCCCAGACGGTCAACAATATCAACCTATCCAACCGCCACAACGACTGGGTAACACGGACATGGCGATCCTAAAATTTCAAAGTAATTTTCCCTACCAAATAGCACAAATTAGTCAACAACCAATTATCGTCGGAGAACCAGTATTTGCTTCTGGGTTTCCCATGTATCATCAAGGAACCTTAGCCACAACTTTTGATGAAGGAATCGAAGCCTTTCGCTTTACCCAAGGAGAAGTATCCTTGCTACCTGCCAAATCATTTTCTCAAGGATATCGTCTCGGCTATACTAACAACATTGAAGTGGGAATGAGTGGCGGTCCAATTTTTAATCTTCAAGGTCAATTAATTGGCATTAACGGTCGTACTAAATATCGCGATCCTGATTTTGGCGTATACGAATTTGAAGACGGTACAGAACCACCAGCAACAATGTTAGATCGTATGGTAGCTTCTAGCTGGGGAATACCGATTACTACTTATTTACAGTTTGTTTCACCAGGTAATTAATTATGAGTTGGGGTTATTCTCGTTTCGATTTGCTGGCGAATATTCTTAGCGGAAGTGCAGCCACAGCAGCGATCGTTATTTGTACCACAAGCGCAGCTACAGCTTTAAGTAAAACAGAAATCGCGCAAATAGCTACTAGCGTAACCGTACAAATTAATAATACTTTGGGAACTCCAGGCGGTTCGGGCGCAATTATTGCCCAAGAAGGAAATGTTTATACCGTTTTAACTGCTAATCACGTTGTTGAAAGTCAAGCAATAGAATATGTAGTTCGCACTCACGATGGCAGAGAATATCCCGTTATCGCTGTCAAGAGTTTACAGCAGAGTAAACAAGACCCCGATTTAGCGATCGTCGAATTTCAAAGTTCGCAAACCTACAAAATTGCTACGATCGGGAATTCCAACCAAGCAGAACAAGGTTTAGATATCTACGTTTCCGGTTTTCCCCTCGGTATTGATGGTGGAAGCGATCGCTTTCATGAATTTACCACAGGAATTATCACCTCGATCCAATCCGATCGCGAGCGAGGTTATTCTCTTCGCTACAACGCTTTAACTCGTCGCGGAATGAGTGGGGGACCAGTTTTCGATCCTAGTGGGAGAATTATTGGCGTCCACGGTGAAGGCGATCGCGAAGGTGTAGTTAGAAGTGAATCAGCAAATGGTGTCACCGTTGCCGAATTGAAAACCGGATTTAATGCAGCGATTCCAGTTAATACCTTTACCAGTTTAATCGCCAGAGCAGGTATAAATCGTTCCCAATTAACTTTTGACGATCGCTCCCCCGACAATCTCGAACAAGCTAAGTCTCCCGAAAGACAAGAATTAGTTGAAGCTTTAAATTATGCCGACGAAGGTAAAGTTTCCGAAGCAAGTCAAGCTTTTAATCGGATCGTCGAACGAGATCGAGACTCAGCCATAGCTTGGTTATATCGCGGTTTAACCCGCTACACCAGAGGAGACAGACAAGGCGCGATCGCCGATTATACTCAAGCTATCCAAGTCCAAGCCAACTTCTCCGAAGCTTACTCAAAAAGAGGATTAGCTTATTATCGCCTCGGAGACAAACAAAAAGCACTAGCCGATTATAACCAAGCTTTACAACTCAATCCCAGCGATGCTTATACTTATCTTAATCGTGGCGTACTTCGCGAAGATTTAGGCGATCGACAAGGAGCATTTCAAGACTACGATCGCGCCGTTCAAGTTGCGCCCAAATACGGTTTGGCATATCATAATCGAGGCATCATTCGCTACTATCAAAGAGAGTTTGAAGCTGCCCTGGAAGACATGGAAAAAGCCTCAGAACTTTGTTTTGAACAAGGAGATCTTGATTGTTACAACACGGCGGTAGAAAATCTTAATCAAATACAAAGACAAGTTCGTCGCAACTCCCAACGGCAACAACAAATCCAAAATCAACAACAAGTGACACCCCAACCAGTCACTCCACCTCAAAATACATCGCAACCTGTTACTGAAAATCAACCAGTAGTTCCCACTCAACCTGAATCTAATCCAGGCGGTTTAAGAGAACTGTAATCTAAAATTAAATCAGCGATCGTTCTTCGGAAAAATGCTCGATTATAACAATCCCCGATAGTGGATAAAAACCAAAACCACAGCCCACGAACCTAACGCAACCTTAATCGCCACTAAAATATTGAGTATAGGCAGAATGCCGCCGCTAACCAATGCGCCTAAATCTCCGTGAGGCAATTCTAACCCGCACAGCGTCATTGCAGACAGAACAATAAACAGTAGAACTGATACTTTCTCCCAAGTAGCCGCACGCCAGCGTTGGTAAATAGCCTGCATCCACTCTGGCGATGAGGTAATCGCCACTAGCCCAATTGCCGTTCCCCCCGCAACTCCAGCCGCAAATCCTCCACCGGGACTGAGATGTCCCCGAATCGCTAGTTCGATTCCCACCAACGCGGAAATAGTAGCCCCTAACCGGGCTAAAACAATCGAAGGGCGATCGTCAAAATGATAGATTGCACAGAACGGTTTTTCATTAGCTAATAAAAATTTAGCCCCAACGATCGCGATCGTAAAAACCACCACCTCAAAAATCGTATCATAGAGGCGATTGCGGAAAATAATCCCCGAAACAGCATTGGGAACGCCACTATCCTCAACTACAGTTTCGACAATCGAAACTAATAAGTCCGGTTCTGGATTTGGCACAAACAGCATTTGGACAAACAGCGCGATTCCGGCGACAATGTAAATCCATTTCATCAGTGCTTCTCCTCTAAGTTGGGTACTTTGACGTAGGTTAGAACCGTCTTGGGAGACGAAAGTTCGGCTTGCAGAATCTCGTAAATGCGTTGGACTCGAATGGCTAAGAGATCGGTTTGGGATTCAGGATGGGGAGTTTCCAAATCACCCTCTTCAGGCAACACTTTTCGCAAACAAGTCGCATGAACTTCTTTGTCCATCAACGCCCGATCTAAAGCTTGCAAGTCATTGTAGGGAACGACTTCCAGCCGCATATAATGCTTATCGAGCAGAGTTCGTAAATCAGCCATCAGGCGAGATCCTTTTGTACCTTTGGTGTCTGTCCCCTCTTCGAGTACTCCCAGACGCAATACCAACGACGATCGCACCGCCACCGCATACAACGTAATCGAAAGCAGCGTTCCCATCAAAGCTTCAGTCAAAGCCACATCCGCCGCCCCCAAAACTGCGTAAACCAAAGCCGCGATCGCACCGAGAACTCCTCGAATCACTAACGCATGGTACGGATTCACTTGCACAACCAGTATACAAGCAGTCAAGGGCAGCAAAGCAGTTATGATGATGTTGATCGAGTTATCGTTCATTCTTGCCCCCACTGCTGGAACAGTAAGCTAAGACATACCCCAGAACTGTATTCCAAATCGCCAGAGTAATAATCGCCAGAACTAACAACGGCCACTCACGGGGAATCTTCAACAGCAACCCGAAAACAATAATCATCGAACCCAACGTATCCGCCACCGAAAGACTGTGCAGCTTAAATAATACCGAGCGATCGCCAACCAAGGGAAAAGTTCCCCAAAACCAGAAAAAGATGCCAATGCCCATACACAGATAACTTAATCCGTCAATCATAATTCATTCAATCGCCTAATTATGTGTGCCAGCAACATTAATCCCGCATTTCCCACACTGAGGATGATGACTCCGACAACGCCAATCGTCCAATCGTCGCGCAAGACAGAAACCACTAAAATCGCGATCGATGTTTTGCTCGCAATACTGGCAAAGGCTAACATTTTCTGCCAAATATCATTATCCTGCCAAGCTTCATCGATAGGAATCAACAAAGCCAAAATCATCGCAATCAAAACTAAATTCACAACCTTCTCCTCCGTCGTACTCGGTGGACTTGGTACCAACCGTCTTCGTGGTATTTCAGAACAATCGTCTTTGGTGTAAAGGTAATCAGAAAAATATCGAGAAAAATCAGTCCGGGAGTTCGTTGGGGTTTAACCCGTTCCATCACAACATCTTCGTATTTATGCGGGCGAAAGATGATTTCAAAAGCCTCAGCATAAGCTTGGGGAATCGCCACAATCACCTCACCCAAAACCCGCAGCCAATCCTGTAAAGACTCCGGGGCTTTATTCCGACCGGGTAATAAAAATGCTACGGCAACGCCGATAATAATATTAGCAATACTAAAATTTGCCGTGAGCAGAAACCAAATTGTCAGTCGCAATATTAGATTCAAATGCCCAATCATGCCAACACCATCCAAAATAGTAAAATCGACATCAAACTCATCGCACCGATTAAATGGTCAAAATTTTCTAAAGCCCGGGGCAATTTAAGGGTAATGCGTCGAATGATGAAGAAATATGCTAACCAGCCTAGAGCAATTTTTACCAAAGCTTTTGTAATATTTACTACGGTATAAGCTTCAACGTAAACAGCATTAGCGACAATTAACCCGCCCAGCAAAAGGATCGCTGCTAGCCAAAAACCAAGCTTGATTCTGTCTGAATTTTCTGGTTTTTGATGGGGCAAAAAGATAAATTTGGCATATACCGTTGCCGTTCCCACGATCGCGATATTCATCAGAATTACTTGCCAAGATACCAGATTTTTCAGAGTTAACATCTTTGCGCCAAAGCCTGCTAAGAGGGGAAAGCCAGAAATCGAAAAACTAGCGACGACTAAGGTAATCCAGATCGAAGTACGAAGTGGTTGGTTTTGTAGTTCCTTGAGGTCGCGACTAGGTAAGTTACCCGCGATCAGAAATAGTAGTGCTTTGACTAAGCCGTGAGTTAGCGCATAAAAACCCCCAACTTCCGGTGCGGCTAGAATCAAGCCTAGTTGGGAAGTCGTACTTGATGCTAAAACTCGCTTGGTATCCTTTTCAAAAACGGCATAGCACACGCCTAACAGCGCCGTTGCGACTCCGAAAATGCGCACGATGGGTTCTACCTCTTCCACCATTAAGGCGCAGCGCACCAGGGGATATACGCCTGCTTTAACGACGGCACCGGATAGCAGTGCTGATACGGGGGTTTCTGATTCGGAATGAGTAAGTGGCAACCACAAGCCGGAAACAAAGATGCCACCTTTAACAAGGAGTCCGACAAAGAGTAGAGCGATCGCTTCTGGTGGGACTTGCTCTAAACCAGCAAAGCTAAAAGAGTGGTTGGCTTTATAGACCAGTACGGCTCCGACCAGGTAAAATAGCATTGCCGTGTTGCTGATGAAGAGATAGCGTAAGGCGACCCAAATCGAGCGATCGTTACGAGGATAGGCAATCAACAGAAATGCGGCAATTCCACTTACTTCGAGAGCGACGTATAAACTAATGAAGTCGCTACAGATGAAAGTAGCATTAACGCTACCGTGTAGCATCAAGATTTGGGCGTAAAAAAAAGCGGTTTTATCGCTAGCCCAACAATAGAAGAGAACGGCAAGTGTGACTAAGGCATTGGTGAGAATAAAGTAGCCGCTTAAGGAATCGATGGTTAAAGTTACGCCAAAGTTATCTAGAAATTGCAGGGTTAGGGGTGACGGTTGGATAAAAACGAGCAATGCGTATCCCAGGGAAGCAATAGCTCCAATTAGTGCGAGATAGCGGTCGAGTTTAGGAAGGAGGTAGATGGCAAAACCTAAGAAAAATGGCAGTGCCATCAAAACGATAGTTATCGAACTCATGGCGTGTTGTTTTTTTCTATTTCTTCGCTTTCTAAAGTTGGATTATCCCGCGCTAATTTCATCACACCGACGAGCATGAGCGCCTGAATGGAAAAGCCGATGACAATTGCTGTCAAAATGACCGCTTGGGGAACGGGATCTGAGTATTGGGGAAAATCCCCAGTTGTGGCAATAATTGGTGCAAATAAGCCTTCGCGCGATGCCACCGCGACGTAGTAGGCGATAACTCCTGTACTCATGATATCCATTGAGACAATCTTCATGAGCAGGTTCTTTTTGAAAATTATGCCAAAAAATCCGATTAATATCGTTGCAAGTACGCAGGCTTCTAACACGGAAGTCGTTTTTTTGATAAAGGGGATTATTAATAATCTTTAGTCAAGAATACACTATTGGCGATCGCTTGTAGCTGAGGATAGATTAAAACTTCTTTTTAGTTCTATCAACATTCACAATTTGTAACTTATTGCTCAGTCAACTAAAGCCACTTCAATGTTGCCGTAGCAGTTAACTTGCGGTATTAGATCTTCACTCTCCGTTTAACTAAAGCGTTCCAGTAGGGATATTTGTTCTTAGCTAGGATAAACTTGTTACTACAACGATCGCTAAACCCAAGATAATAAATCCTTTAATTTTCCCAAACGGTTAATGCTCGCTGCGACATCTATCCCAAGGGGTAAGATCGCTCCTCGGCAGTAATTCCCTGTACTTTTTCCCAGCAACAGGGAATAGTAATGTCCAAGAATTTAATCGTTAATTACCGATCGCTAATCTTTAATCATTTTGGCGATCGCTTGTAACTGAAAGTTTTGCGGATACGTTCCTTCAGCTTTCACTCGTTTAATTTCGGCTTCGGGAATCGGTAAATGTTCTTTCTCAGCTACTGCTTTGACAATATCCCCGCGATCGATTATTCCTGCTACAGCACCTGCGGGAGAAAGAACTGTAATCCGAGTTAAGTTTTCTACTTCCAGTTTTTCAATTACCTCGACTAAACAAGTTTTTTCTTCTACAGAAGGTATTTCTGTCAAGGGACGAGCAATATTTTGTAATGTAAGAATTTCCCATTGACTGCGTTCTACCAACTGCAACTCTTGGAGAGAAATCATTCCCCGATAGCGACCGTCAGAAGCAGCAAAATAAGGGATGGGATTGAAACTTTCTCCGAGGATATATTCTTGAGCAAACTCGCGTAAACTTAAGTTAGCATTAACCACCCGAAATTCCCGAGTCATTGCTTCGGAAGCTACCATCTCAATTAAACTTTCTTGCAGTTTAGTGAGGCGATCGTAAGCGTTTGCATTGCGGAAAACAAACCAAGCAATAAAAGTAATCCAGATTGCGCTAAAAGCACCTGTTAAGAGAATTAAAAATAAACCTAAGCCAATTCCTAATAAACCAATTAATTTGCCAGATGAAGAAGCAAAACGCATTCCGGTAAAGCGAGATCCTGTTACTTTCCAAACCGCAGCTTTTAAGACCTGACCTCCATCTAAAGGTAAACCAGGAATTAAATTGAAAATTGCTAAAACTAAATTAATTCTTGCTAAATCTAAAGTTAAGTATTCCAGAATTCCTGTAGTCCAAAGCTGATGTAATCCTAAAAATAAACCAAATAAAGCTACACTAACCGCAGGACCCGCGATCGCTACTTGAAATGCTTGACCGGGAGTTTTTGATTCTCGATCGATCGAAGCTATACCCCCAAACAAAAATAACGTAATTGATTTTACTGGAATTCCTTGAGCTTTGGCTACCAAACTATGACCGAGTTCGTGTAGCAACACCGAACCAAAAAGCAACAAAGCCATGATTAAACCAGTTACCCAACCCAAAAATAGATTACCCTGAGATAAATTATTGGCATTTACTTCGCCAGCATTAATAATTGTTACAAAAGCTAAAATTAAAAACCACGAAGAATCTATATAAAGAGGGATGCCAAATAAAGAGCCAATTTGCCAATTTCCTTGCATGAAAGTTTCCTGCCTTGATACGCCCAATACCTCTAACTTCTAGAATAGCAAGGCAGCGATCGCCATAACACTATCCCCAATTATTCTTTTCTGAAACTGGGAAAATTTTTTTTGACAAATTCAACTTAATATGTTAAAGAATATAGACTTTTGATAATTCATCTCAGGCGAGAGCAAAAATTCAGCCGTGAGACGAATTATCAAAGTTAAGAAGAAAGTTGAAAGATGAAAGTAACCTTATCACCCTTACCCAAAGCAAGGCGATCGCCTGGACGCAACTTATGTCTATTACCTGGGAGTAAAGGAGTGTGATTAACGTAAGTACCGTTAGAACTACCCACATCTTCAAGATAATAATTATCCCCTTCAACACGAAGATCGGCGTGAATGCGGGAAACAATATCCGAATCAGGAAGCCCTGCTACATCAATATCCGGCGGTACTTTATCGTTAGGTTTACCAATATGAATGACCGAGAGATTTTGAGGTAATTCAAAAGTTTGGTCAGTTTGGACGTGCAGCAAACTAGCCGTCTGTAACTGTAGCTGAGTAGCCGCACCACCACTAGAACGAACAGGAGAAGGTGGCGGTGTCGGAGTTGGTGTGACCGGATCGGGAGGATCGGGTACTGGGGGTGGTGTGGGCGTTGAGGATACCGGATCGGGTACTGGGGGTGGTGTGGGCGTTGAGGATACCGGATCGGGAGCGCTGGCGATCGTCGGTGGAGGCGTAGGTGCAGCTTCTGGATCTGGGGAACTACCGCCAATTTGTGTCGGTGGTAAGGGCTCGGGTGAAATACCTGTTTCCGTTTCTGCATTACCTTGCAAATTGTAACCACACTGACCGCAGAAAGTCGCATCTGGGAGGACATCAGTGCCACAGTTAGGACAGTTCGTGGTTTGACTAGGTAAAGGAGTGTAACAAGCTTCGCATTGCATTGCTCCATCTGGGTTTGAGTGATTGCAATTAGGACAAACAATCATAAGCACTTATCAATCTGAAATTATTACTAAGCTAGTTTTTTAGATTCGCTCCGGCTGATTCATCCAAAAGCCACCAAAGTTCGCCTGTAGGGGCAATTAAACGGGCAGGATAAGTCAGTTCCGAAGCTTCTGGGGCGAAAACTCGTTCCAGGGCAGTTTGCTTATTTGCTCCCGCAACAATAAATATTACACAACGGGCATGGTTAATCAGGGGAACAGTAAAACTCAAACGAGGTTCACCATCTTTGTTACCCACCGTCACCAAGCGATCGCTAACTGAAAGAGCCTCAGTGTGTGGAAACAAACTTGCTGTATGTCCATCATCTCCCATTCCCAATAAGATTAGATCGAAAATGGGATAGTCTCCAGGTTCAATTCCAAAAAATTCACGTAATTCTGTATCATGTTTCGCCGCATCAGCCTGGGGATCTGCCCCTAAAGTAGGCATCGGATGAATATTCGCGGCGGGGATCTTCACTGTGTTTAACCAAGCTTCACGAGTCATCTTTTGATTACTATCAGGACGATCTGGGGGAACATAACGTTCATCACCCCAAAAAACGTGAATCTTGTCCCAAGGCAAATTTTGCGTCGCGATCGCTTGATAAATTGGTTTTGGCGTACTACCACCAGCCAAAGCGATCGTACAAATCCCGCGTTCAGCGATCGCCGCTTGAATTTTTGCCAAAATCAGTGAGAGCGATCGCTCAATTAAACCTTGCTTATCTGGTAAAACTTCAACAACTTTTTTCATTAGATTAGCTGGATGGAGACTTTAGTAACAGCTTACCTACCAATCGCCCTTTATGGCAGTTGCGTTGCTCATTAACGGTAAAAGCGATCCTCATCAGCTCGATTTCCTACCGTTGAGCTAAGATAGTCAAGTTTAGAACTTGTTCGCTCTGGTTTGTTCCCTGAGCTAAGTCAAATATTCTTTCCTAGCTGATCAATTTACAAATTATGGCAAATAAACCTATAGCTGAACTTTTGCGGACATAAGTCACCAAACAGGCTAAAAAAACAGTTAAGTTAAAACATGAAAGGAGTCAGAAAAACTTGCTCGATCGGATCGATAACTGACTTAGCATTCTCAGACAATTACGGATCGGTAGTTTTGACTGCTTCTTGGTAAATTATTTTTGGAGTAAATCGATGAATAACGCTGGTGCTGCTTCACCTACTGCATTTGCCCTTAAAATAGTCGGAGCAATTTTGATTATCTCCTCTTTGCTCGACTGGACTTTGTTAGCGATTCCTTTTCAAATGCAGAATCGCGGTTGGCAAATACAATTTATTAGCCAAATTGTCGATCGCGGTATTATTCCTATGGTCGGGATGGCTTTCCTCCTCGCCGGGTATTGGATGGAAGATCGCCTCAGTGGTGGTGATGGCAAATTAGGTTTAAGATTGGTAACATTTATTCTTGCCAGTCTCTTAGGATTATTTTTTCTCCTGGTTATTCCCGTACATTTGAATAATTTGCGCGTCCAAAGAGGGGAAGCTTTGCAACAAATTGAACAAAGAGCCGCCCAAGCGGAAACTCAACTTGAAGCTCAATCCGCCCAAATTAATGCTTTACTAGAAGACCCTCAAAGGTTACAACAATTAGACCAAGCTTTAGCTAGCGATCGATTACAAGGACCGCAGCGAGAGCAGCTTGAACAAATCAGACAACAAATTGAAGATTTACAGCAAGATCCCGCCGCTTTAGAACAACGAGTTTCTCAGGCTCAAAATCAACTCGGCGAACGGAGGCTGGAATTGGAATCGCAAGCAAAAAACCAAGTTATCGAATCTGGTGTAAGTACAGGCGTAAGCAGCTTACTTTTGGCGATCGGCTATATTGCTATTGGCTGGAGTGGCTTGAAAAGTATGGGGGGAACCCAAGCTCCTCGTCGTAAAGCTTCGATGAGGTAAGTAATTTTTGGTGAGGAATTTTCCAGAATTTGAGCAAATACACCGCAACGAGAATCAATGTTTTCGATTTATATCCTGACCTATAACGAGGAGTTAGAAATAGCCCCTTGTCTTGAATCAGCCCTACTGTCTGATGATGTGGTAGTTGTCGATTCCTACAGTAGCGATCGCACTGTGGAAATTGCTAGTCGCTATCCGGTTCGGATAGTGCAGCACGCTTTTGAAAGTCATGGTAAACAGCGAACTTGGATGCTGCGTGAGGTTCCCACTCAACACGATTGGGTTTATATCCTTGAGGCTGATGAACGGATGACTAAGGAGTTGTTTGCTGAATGTCTCCAAGCACTCAAGTCGGATACTTATGTCGGTTACTACGTTGCCGAACGGGTGATGTTTATGAATCGCTGGATTCCTCATTGTACTCAGTATCCCCGCTACCAAATGCGTTTGTTCCGTAAAGACAAGGTTTGGTTTGATGATTACGGTCACACTGAACGGGAAGTTTGCGACGGTGCCACGGATTTTCTCAAACAAACTTATCCTCACTACACCAGTGGTAAAGGTTTTAGCCGTTGGATTGACAAACACAATCGCTATTCCACTGATGAAGCTAAAGAAACCCTGCGTCAGTTAAAAGAAGGTCAGGTCGATTGGCAAAAATTGTTCTTTGGCAGTTCGGAGGTTGAAAGAAGACGTGCTTTAAAAGACTTCTCTTTGCGTTTGCCTTTTCGACCTTTGGTGCGTTTTGTCTATATGTACTTTTTTCTGGGAGGGTTTCTCGACGGGCGTGCGGGCTTTACTTGGTGTACTTTGCAGGCTTTCTACGAATATCTGATTGTTCTCAAAGTTTGGGAACTTCAGCAACAAGATCCTCCTAATGATTCTTTTGAAGAAGAAACTGTTTCGCGAGAAACCTCAATCGGTTCTTCGTCGTAGTCAAAAGATAATACTCCTGCAAATGCTAAAATGTAATTTGCAATACCATTATTCACTTTCTCGGTCGTGAAGCCACAAGTTTTTTCGCTCAAGACCAGTTAAACTGCTTTTTTGTGTCCTGTTCGGGTTCATAGAAAAGCAGTTAGATCCTTTGAGAGTAAGGCAGATCGGTAAAAATTGAGGTATAGCTTCCACGAACGAGAAATATCTGAAGACTTGCAACAATTCTTTACAAGTTTTACAAATAAAAAAGGAAGGATTCACTATTTTAGACGGAGAGTCAGCGCTCTGTGATCCAACGCTTAAAACAAAATTTAAAAAATGACCTAATTGCGGGTCTGCTGGTAGTAATCCCACTAGCCACAACCATTTGGCTAACTTATACCATTTCTACCTGGGTAATCGATTTTCTCACCCGGATACCAAAGCAACTTAATCCTTTTGACAGTCTGCACCCGATTTTAACCAATCTACTCAATTTAGTGGTAGGTTTAGCTGTGCCATTAACGTTTATTTTGTTAATTGGCTTAATGGCTCGGAATATTGTCGGGCGATGGTTATTGGATGTAGGCGAGCGAGTTTTGCAAGCGATCCCTTTTGCCGGGTCAATATACAAAACTCTCAAACAATTGCTAGAAACACTGCTCAAAGATTCTAATAATAAGTTTCGTCGAGTGGTGTTGGTAGAATATCCGCGCCGAGGAATGTGGGCGATCGCCTTTGTGACGGGTGGAGTCAGTAACGAACTTCAGCCAGATTTGTCTGATGAGATGATTAGTCTGTTTATCCCGACTACACCGAATCCAACCACAGGTTGGTATGCGATCGTTCCTGAATCAGACGTGATTAATCTCTCGCTCTCAATCGAAGATGCTTTTAAAGTGTTAATCTCTGGTGGAATTGTTACTCCTACTAACACAATGCCGATTTCTCTCCCCGATAATTACCAAAATCACGCCAAAACTCCCCTCTCTCAGTTGTCTGAAGAAAAACGTCAAGCTATACCCCTGGAAGAAGAAAGGTGATCTACTCCTACGCCGACTCATTTGAGTACGGTGTAGGCTTCTCACTAACTTTTAGACAATTTCTCTCAAAGAACGAGCAATATTGTTATAGGCTTGCTTATTGATACTCAATAGATTGCCAAATATAAAATTATGAAAAGTCAAAAAAGACCTCGCCGCATCGCCCGCGAGTTAGCTTTGTTAAGCTTAAGTCAAATTAGCGGTAAACCAGAAAAATTAGCAGAGCGACAACTAAATGATTTGGTAGTTGCAGCGCTGCGTACTCTCAGAGGCGAAATGCAAGAAGCTCTGGAAACCGCAGTCGCCGAAGTGATTCGAGGCAGCGATCGCCTGAAAAATAGCGAAACGAATGCTGCTACACTTAGCAGTGCTAGGGCAATGGTGACAGAAGCAATTGAACTGACTCAAAGTGCGATTAACCGTTTGGGAACAGCTATCGACTTACCAGTATTTATTCAATTGGCTGAGGAACGTACTCAAGTACGCTCTTATGCTGTAGAAATAATCAGTACTGTCTACCGGAGACGAGAAGAAATTGATGTTATTCTCTCTGAAGCAATAGTGAACTGGCAACTTAATCGCCTCCCGAAAATCGATCGCGATATTCTCCGCATTGCTGTAGCAGAAATTTTATTTCTCAATACTGAGGAACAAGTGGCGATTAATGAAGCCGTGGAACTCGCCAAATCTTATTCTGATGACGAAGGACGACGCTTGATTAATGGTGTTTTGCGCCGAGTTAGTAATAAAATCGAAACTAAAGCGGGCGTTTGAGTCCGAAAATGATTATCTTGATAAAAATGCTCGGATTTATAGATTCGAGATTTTCTTGCCGCCAGTAAAATAGGTGCAACTGTGTTTAATTGGTTTCGCCGACAGTTCAGCGATCGCGCTAAAACAGAACAAGACGAAGAAAAACAATCACAAACTCAGCCTCCTCAGACAGAGGCAGAATCTGCTGTTGATGAGCAAGCTGAGACTACTTCCACTCAAGAAAGTGAAGAGGCTCTTAATTGGGCGAAAGCTGCTTATAAAAGTATTCAGCAGCGCAAACTTAAGGAAAAAGCTGAGTTAGAAGCAAGTCAGTCTCAAACCTCTGAAGTTGCTGCTAGCAAACCAGAAACGGAAACTATTACCACAGCAGAAACGGAAACTGTTGAGAAAGTAACTACAGAAGCAGAAACAGAAACGAAGGTTGAGGAAACAGCTCCTGAAGTAAAAACGGAAACTACGACTCAACCAGTATCTTTAACTGAAGAGGAAACAAAGGTTGAGGAAACAGCTCCTGAAGTAAAAACGGAAACTACAACTCAACCAGTATCTTTAACTGAAGAGGAAACAAAGGTTGAGGAAACAGCTCCTGAATCAGCCTCAGTGGGAGAAGAAACTACGACTCAACCAGTATCCGTAACTGAAGAGGAAACAAAGGTTGAGGAAACAGCTCCTGAATCAGCCTCAGTGGTAGAAGAAACTACGACTCAACCAGCCAAACCAGTTCCCGCGTGGATGCGGAAATCAGATGGTTTAGAACGCTTGCGGGAAACTGCGATTGAAGAAGAACCAGCAACTCCCGTAGCTGCAACAGCAGAAACAGAAACAGGTGTTGACTTTGATGAAGAGTTTATTTGGTCAGCACAAGTTTTAGCAAGTCAAGGGCGATCGCCGGAAGATGTTTCGGAAGAAGAAATTAGCTGGCTGAAGCGACTGCGACAGGGGCTTGGTAAAACTCGCCGAGGTTTGATTAATCAGTTAAAATCAATCGTTGGTCAAGGTCCGCTCAATCAAGATGCAGTAATGGAAATTGAAGCCTTACTGTTACAAGCGGATGTAGGGGTTGAAGCGACAGATTACATTATCGAAACCTTACAAGACAAACTACGAGAGGAAGCTTTACCTCCAGAACAGGCGATCGCCTATTTAAAACAAATTTTACGCGATTTGCTCGATCGCCCTCTCCAAGATACCGAAACTACTGTTTTTGTCCCCGAAAAGGATATCCTGAATATTTGGCTGATTACGGGTGTCAATGGGGCAGGGAAAACTACTACTATTGGTAAATTAGCTCATTTAGCCAATAAATCTGGCTACACCACCACGATCGCGGCGGCTGATACTTTCCGCGCTGCGGCTGTCGAACAGGTGAAAGCTTGGGGCGATCGCTCAAATACACCTGTAATTGCTAATCCCGGTAAAAATACTGACCCAGCAGCAGTGGTTTTTGATGCGATTACCGCCGCCCAATCTCGTAACATTGAGTTACTGCTTGTGGATACTGCCGGACGGTTACAAAACAAGAAAAACTTGATGGAGGAATTGGCAAAAATTCGTCGCGTGATCGACCGCAAAGCTCCCCAGGCGAGAATCGAATCACTTTTAGTTTTGGATGCTACTCTCGGTCAAAACGGCTTGCGTCAAGCACAAGTCTTTTCGGAAGCAGCTAAATTGAGTGGGGTGGTCTTGACAAAACTTGATGGAACTGCTAAAGGTGGTGTTGCCTTAGCTGTTACCCAACAAATGAATTTACCAATTCGTTTTATTGGGGCAGGAGAAGGAATTGAAGATTTACGTCCTTTTTCCAGTTATGAGTTTGTCGAAGCCTTACTAAATGGTTAAAAAATTAGGTAGTAGGTAAGTCGAGTGCTTTGGTGGTGTGAGGTTGAGTACGATCGCTTTTGCTTACTAGCAAAAAAAATTCTGCTGATAGATTGGCAGAATCGCCATTTAACGGTATTATTGACCAACTCTAGGTAAATTAGTAGTTCATTACTACTAGGTTGATTGTTGAAGTAGAGCAACTAGCACAGTGTGATTACCGATAAAATAGCTTTAACGCGATGGCTGCGGCAGTATTGACAATTTTATTGCCAGTCGAAGAACAGCTAGATGACATTCTCAACAAAGCGATCGCCATTGAGAGACGTAGTATCTTAATCTCTTGACCAAAGACAGCTAAAGTTCTCAAGTACCGTTTTGTAATTGATTCTCTGCCCACTTGATGCTATCAAAATCTGATGCAATGACTGCTGCTCCTCTCCCACGCCACCAGTTATCCCCGGATCTTAATCATAGCGATGGTAATCTCATCGCTGAAGGTACGCCAATTTTGGCACTAAAAGAATTGGTGGCAAATTTACACCGCGAACAGCGTAAAGTCCAAAATTTATTAAGTTCTCTAGGGTTTGCTCTGCGTAGCTTCAATAACTTAAATCAGTTTTTGGAGTTAATTCCTTTGATGGCAACTAGGGTAACTGATGCTGATGGCGGTGCTTTAATTTTGTTTAAACCAAATGGTCAAATTCGTCTGGAAAGATTGCACTGCGTAGAAGGTAATACTTGTCAAGATATTCGTCAAGCTTTAGAGCAAGCAATTAAAGCGGCGACGGTGGATCGCCAAGCTAGCCAAAATGAGTCTTTTACCGATCGCCTCGACGAGCAATTAAAAGAAATTCTTGGTTCTCAAGTACACAGTTTTGGTACGCCAATTTTGGTGAAGAGTGTGGAAAGAGGACGTTTATATATTTTTAGCGGCGATCGCGATTATCTTTGGACTCCCACCAGACAAAAGTTGGTTCAATTGGTGGCAGATCAAACGGCTGTGGCGATCGCTAACCATGAGTTAACTGTTGAGTTACGCAAAAAAGAACGTCTCGATCGCGAGTTGGAAATTGCTTCGGAAATTCAGCTTCAACTTTTACCCCGCAAATGCCCGAAAATTAAAGGTGTAGAATTGGCAGCCGCTTGTAAAACGGCTAATCGGGTTGGGGGTGATTATTATGATTTTATTCCTGCTAATTACGACCAGCTTAAGTTTCAACAAGAAAATGAGGAAGAAGAGGTAACTTCTGTTCCTTGGAGTATCGTGATTGGTGATGTGATGGGAAAAGGTGTTCCGGCTGGTTTGATCATGACGATGACTAGAGGAATGCTGCGTGCGGAAGTTCTTAACCGTCACACTCCGGCGCGAATTTTACAACATTTGAATCGGGTAATGTATGCCGATTTAGAAAATAATAATCGGTTTGTCACTTTGTTTTATTCGGAGTATGACCCGAATACAGGTATCCTTTCTTATAGTAATGCTGCTCACAATCCTCCTTTGTTATGGAAGGCTAGCGATCGCGCCATTGAAAAACTTGATAGTTGGGGAATGTTGATCGGTTTGGATACTGATTCTGAGTATGAAGATGCTCAAACTCAGTTAGCTCCAGGAGATGTGGTGATGTACTATACTGATGGCTTTACTGATGCGGTTAATCAAAATGGTTCTCGTTTTGATGAGGAAAATTTGCTTCGCGCTTTTGAGTGGGGCTGTCAGCATTGCCATCATCCTCAAGCAATTCTCGAACATTTGTTTGATTCGGTACAAGATTTTATTGGTGCTGGGAATACTAATGGTGATGATATGACTTTGGTGATTATGCAGATACAATCTACTCGATAATCTATTTTTTCCACAGGAGATGTTTTTGATGCTGGATTCAGTCGTAGCCTTAGTTAACTCTGGGTTGAGCGATTTTTTGGCTTTGAGTGGAACGGTTTTGGCTCAAACAGTAACTGAACCCAATGTACTAGACCAAATGCGTGAGGCTTTTGGTCAGTTTGTTGAGTCTGGTCAGTTGTGGGCTTTAATTATTGGTTTAGTTATTGGTTATCTTTTCAAGACTTTTTTTTCTTGATTAATTAAAGTTACGATTTATTTCAAGCTTGGCTTGTAACGTTGACAAAATTACTAACTCAGGGTAGAAGTGACAGAGAAAAAAACTTGGAGCGATCGCTTTGAAACCGCTTTGCATCCGGCGATCGCTAGATTTAATGCTAGCATCGGTTTCGATATTGAGTTAATTGAATACGACCTGACGGGATCGATCGCCCATGCGAAAATGTTAGCCCATACAGGGATTATCTCGAAAGAAGAGGGACAGCAGTTAGTGACGGGTTTGGAGCAAATTCGCCGCGAATATCAAGAAGGTAATTTCACTCCTGGGATAGATGCGGAAGACGTGCATTTTGCTGTCGAACGCAGGTTGACCGAGTTAGTCGGGGATGTGGGAAAAAAATTGCACACCGCGCGATCGCGTAACGATCAAGTTGGGACAGACATCCGTTTGTATTTGCGTGCGGAAATTGACGAAATTCGGGAAAAATTGCGGGAATTTCAGCAAATATTAGTGGAATTAGCGGAAGAGAATGTGGAAACCTTGATTCCCGGTTACACGCATTTGCAACGGGCGCAACCATTGAGTTTAGCCCATCATCTGCTAGCATATTTCCAAATGGCACAGCGCGACTGGCAGCGTTTAGGGGAAATTCGAGTCAGAACCAATACATCGCCCTTAGGATGCGGTGCATTAGCCGGAACGACATTTCCCATCGACAGACATTATAGCGCCGCCCAGTTAGGTTTCGACGGCATTTACCAGAATAGTTTAGATGGAGTCAGCGATCGCGACTTTGCCATCGAATTTCTCTGCGCCGCTAGTATAATTATGGTGCATTTGAGTCGCTTATCAGAAGAAGTTATTCTCTGGTCATCTCAAGAATTTAACTTCGTCACCCTCAAAGATAGCTGCGCGACAGGTTCGAGTATTATGCCTCAGAAAAAGAACCCCGACGTGCCAGAATTAATTAGGGGAAAATCCGGGCGAGTTTTCGGACATTTGCAAGGAATGTTAGTCTTGATGAAAGGTTTACCTCTCGCTTATAACAAAGACTTGCAAGACGACAAAGAAGCAATTTTTGACAGCGTAAAAACCGTTAAAGCTTGTCTAGAAGCAATGACAATTTTGTTAGGAGAAGGTATCGAATTTAGAAAAGAAAGACTAGCCGAAGCAGTCGCCGAAGACTTTTCTAATGCTACCGACGTTGCCGATTATTTAGCCACCAAAGGAGTACCTTTTAGGGAAGCTTATAACTTAGTCGGAAAAGTAGTTAAAACCAGTTTAGCCGCAGGTAAATTGTTAAAAGACTTGACAATTAGTCAATGGAAAGAATTGCATCCTAGCTTTGAAGAAGATATCTATGACGCGATCGCACCTCGTCAAGTTGTAGCCGCCAGAAATAGTTATGGTGGGACAGGTTTTGACCAAGTTAGGGAAGCCCTAGTCAAAGCCCAAAATACGCTTAGTAGCGATTAAAATTGAGGTTCGCAGTCACCGCTTTAGCAGCGATTATTTTTCTTAAAAAAAAAGGTTAAAACCCGCTCAATCTAGGTTCGTAGTCACCGCTTTAGCGGTGATTATTTTTCTTAAAAAAAGGTTAAAACCCGCTCAATCTAGGTTCGTAGTCACCGCTTTAGCGGTGATTATTTTTCTTAAAAAAAAAGGTTAAAACCCGCTCAATCTAGGTTCGTAGTCACCGCTTTAGCGGTGATTATTTTTCTTGAAAAGAGAAACATGAGATTTACGCGATCGCGTCAAAAACTTATTCAGAGTCACCGCTTTAGCAGCGATTATTTTTCTTAAAAAAAAGGTTAAAACCCGCTCAATCTAGGTTCGTAGTCACCGCTTTAGCGGTGATTATTTTTCTTAAAAAGAGAAACATGAGATTTACGCGATCGCGTCAAAAACTTATTCAGAGTCACCGCTTTAGCAGCGATCGCCTTTACTTAAAAAAGTATTGAACTTTACGCGATCGTACTTCTACACTTAGAAATCTAATAGGAACAATTATAGCAATACCAGATAGATCGAAGATATTTTCTAACCTTGTCGCTAACAATTCCAATAATACCAGTTATTCTCAAGTCCAGCTACAACCGTCTAAAACAATAGTGCTATACTTTAAACATCTTTGATCCTCAACTTACCACAAATATCCTAAAAAATAATTCATTTTTTATCAAAAAACATAATTACTTCAGCCAACCTACACTCAACTTAAAAACCACAGTTAGGGAGAAAAAAAAGTGGTTCAGAAATCGAATATAAATACACCAATTCGCTTTACCACCAAAGATTTAGAACTAATCACCGATGAAGGAAAACATTACGAAATTATCAACGGAGAATTATTCGTGACCAAATCGCCTCATTGGAATCATAATAAAGCAGTAGGACGACTTTATTCCGCCTTAGATAATTGGACATTAACATCAGGTTTTGGCGAAGCAGTACCCTTTCCTGGTATCGTTTTCGACGAAGAAAATGCAGTCGAACCCGATGCAGTTTGGATTGCCGATTTAGAACGACTCAATCAAATTTTAGACCAAGCGGGACACCTAACACAAGCACCCGATTTAGTGATTGAATCCTTATCTGCGGGAAGCAAAAATCAGCGTCGAGATAAAGAATTAAAGCTAAGACTTTATTCAGTAAGAGGTGTAAAAGAATACTGGATTGTGGACTGGCGAACTGAGAAACTAGAAGTCTACCGTCGCGAAGAAGCTAGATTAATATTAGTAGAAACTCTTTTCGCTGGAGATGTTTTGCGATCGCCGCAAGCGGCGCTGGGCTTTGCCCAATCGCCTTTACTTCCAGAATTTGCAATGCCAATTACCCAAATTTTTGCCCGTAAACAAACTAGGTAACTAAATAATATCATAAAATTACCCTTATCGAACCATGAACGCGCTAATTCTTAACTTACCCAATACCTTAAAACTCACTCACGAACGATTTGAGCAACTAGCAGCAGCTAACCGAGATTTGCGCTTAGAATTAACTGCAAACGGAGAATTAATTATTATGCCACCTACTGGCGGTAACACAGGTAGGAGAAACAGCAAATTAACCTATCAATTAGAAGCATGGAACAGACGAAACTTACTTGGCGAAGTATTTGATTCTTCCACGGTATTTCAATTACCTAACGGCGCAGAACGTTCTCCCGATGTTGCTTGGATAACCCAAGCAAGATGGTCAGCTTTAACAGCAGAAGAACAAGATACATTTCCCCCTTTATGTCCTGATTTTATTATTGAATTACGCTCAAAAACAGACTCCTTAAAAAAGCTGCAAGAAAAGATGCAAGAATACATGGATAACGGTTGTCGTCTTGGTTGGTTAATTAATCCTCAACAGCGCGAAGTAGAAATTTATCGTCCCCAACAAAACAAAGAAGTATTAGTTTCCCCGACCAATATTTCTAGTGAAGATATTTTACCTGGTTTCAAACTTGACTTGCAGCAGATTTTTGATTGATAGATTCGGAAAATAGTTATAAATTCATGCAAATTATTACGCGCAAACAAACGTTGTAGTGCATCAGAACTGATAACCAAAAGTCAATAAAACAATATCTTCTAAACTGGTTTCAGAACCTCTAGTTGGATTCAAATTTGCTAACCAAACCTCTCCTCATTTAAAAGTCATTTTTCCTCTGCTTGTTTGAGAAGTTCTTGATACCCATCTATTCCTAATTCCGCTAACTGGCGGTCTTCCTCAGCAGATTCCTGATAAAGACTAGCTATTTTGTCTTCATTAATCGTCAAGTTAGTTTTGCGATCGCGAAATTTAAGAAAAGCGATAAACTCTCTAATTTCTTGAAGTTGTTCTTCGTTAAGGTTTTCTAGTTCTCGGCTAAGAAAATCTTTCAGCGCAATCATTTGATATTCTCCCAAAAGGTATCCTCTTCTCAGGAGGAGAGTTATTAAAGAAATAATTCTCTATATTTTATCGCGTCAAGTAGAAATTTACCGTCGGCAATAAAACAAAATAGATTCATGATGTATTTTAACTTTTAAGAAAAAGATTGTAAAAAAATTTTCTGCTTACTGGCTGAGAAATTTGCCAAAACTATCCTGATTTAAGTTAAAACAGAAGAAAAATAAACTTAGCTTCCGTGAAATCATCAGCGTTATGAAACTTTGGCGAAAACTTTGGGAAACACTCAACACCGAAATTACTATTCCTTGGGACGAAACAATTCAAGGTAGTGTCGAAGCTGGAAAAAACGTCTTAGAATTAGCAAAAGCGTTGCGAGAAAATCAAGATGCGGAAGCCTTAGCCCCCTTAGTTGGTCGCCTTGACTCGCTGCTCGATGTGTTAGACTCACCCTTAGTAGAAGTTGCGGGTGCGGCTTTACCTTTCGTTTCCATCGCTACGGGAACAATCAAATTTATTGTTGAGAAAAGCCACAAAGAGCCAAGTTTAGAAACGAGCATCGCCTTAGTTAGTCAGGCGGCATATTTGGAGAGTTTCCGGCAGTTTCTTGGTGAACATCCAGAAGTTAAAAATCAGTTAGAAAATACTCCCGCTTCCCAAGAAGTTGCTCGAAAACTGAGACAATTAGGACAAAACTTAGAAGTAAACGGTCAAGAAATTGAATTTAACGAAAAATACGCTAAAGAAACCTTGATTTGTTTTCATGAGTCGCCTTTAGCGAAAGTATTTAATCCTCTGCTCGCGGCGCGGTTGCAAGAGTCAGGGCTGACGGAAAACGAGGCAAAAATTGTTACCGAAAGAGTTTCGCGAAACACTCATCGCTATTTGAAAGCAACGGTTGCGGAAATTAAAGATAAAGTGCCGCGTTTAGCCGCAGTTTATGGCGAAGGTTGGCAGCGAGATTTAGAAATTTACTCTAGTTTGGATAACTATTTACAAGATGTCATTGCCAAGAAACCTTTAGAAACTGTATTTGATGAAAAGTTTACTTTCCAAGACATTTATGTACCCTTGGAGGTGAAACCTGTAAAAAGTGGTGAAGTAGACGAAGATGCTGCTGCCGAGAATATCGAAGCTTGGGCAAAAAATTTACTTCTAGATGAAACTAAACAAAGAAAAATTTTATTCATTCAAGGAGGTCCCGGACGGGGAAAAAGTGTTTTTTGTCGAATGTTTGCCGACTGGGTAAGGCGCGAATTACACCCAATTTATACACCAATTTTAATTCGTTTGCGAGATGTACGCGATTTGAAACAAGATTTTGATGAGACTCTCAGTGCGGCTGTTGGTTGGGATTTTGTGAAGAATGACAAAGGTTGGTTGACAGAAAGAAATACGCGCTTTTTGTTTTTCTTAGATGGCTTTGATGAGTTACTTTTAGAACGAGGCGCGAGTAATGCCCTGAAACAGTTTTTAGACCAAATTGAGCAGTTTCAGCGACACTGCAACGAAAATAACGAACGCGGACATCGTGTTTTGGTGACGGGTAGACCCCTGGCTTTGTATGGAATTGAGCGCTTGATGCCGGGAAATTTGGCGCGAGTGAGTATTGTTCCGATGAGTGAGGAAATTCAACAACAGTGGTTGGAGAAATGGCAAAATGTTGTTGCAGAAAACCCCGATCTTGCGGAAGAGAAAACTAAGCAATTTCAGCAATTTTTAGCAGATGCAAATTGTCCCGCACAAGTAAAGGAACTAGCCCAAGAACCTTTGTTGCTTTACCTCCTAGCAGCTATGTATCGTGACAATCAGATTAAGGCGCAAGATTTCGCTGAAGCTAGCCAAGGTGGGGCAAAAGTGCTGATTTATGAGTCAGCTTTGGACTGGGTACTGAACAAGCAGCGCACTACAGAAGCAGGAAGAAATCTTAATCTTGATTTGACTAATTTAGAACCAGAAGATTTACGCAGTATTCTCGCCGAAGCGGGGTTGTGTGTAGTGCAGTCGGGACGGGAATATGCTGCTATTGCCGCGATTAAAAGCCGTTTGGAAGAAAAAGAAGACGAAGCCGCAAAAAAATTGCTGACAGCAGCCCAGGAAAGTGAAGAACCTCTGAAAAATGCTTTGGCTGCTTTTTATCTGAAGTCGGTAGCGGGGGCAGAAAATTCCGTTGAGTTTTTCCATAAGAGTTTCGGTGAGTTTTTGTGCGCCGAACGGATGGTGGAAAGTTTGCAGGAGTGGACGACTAAAACTGGTAAGCGGCGCAAAACTTACGAAACTTTGACCTCAGTATTAGATTGGCAAGTTTACGATTTATTTGGTTATGGTAACTTGACGCAGGAAATTGTCGAGTATGTGATGGCATTATTGGAGAAAGAACAGACTGATTTAGCAGTGCTATTTGAGCGTCTCAATGATTTTTATTTGCGCTGGAGTGATGGCGAGTTTATTGAAGCTACCAACGAGACGTTACCGCAGAAAAAGGCGAGACATTTACAAATTGAGCGTGGACAGCGAGAAGTTGATATTTATGCCGGGTTGAATGTTTTAATTTTGTTGCTTGAGTTGCATCGCTACGCTAAGTCTGGTGACAAAGGGCAGATTGATTTTCATCCTTGCGGTAAACCAGGTACAGATGATTTTGATGAGACGCGACTACTACGCATTTTTGGTTACAGTCAGTGTTTAGGCGCTTTTGCTTATTTGGAAATACTAGGTAAGTTTTTCCGTCGCGCAGACCTCAGAGGTGCAGACCTCACGGGCGCAGATCTCACAGGTGCAGACCTCAGAAGCGCAGACCTCAGAAGCGCAGACCTCAGTGACGCAATCCTCAGAAGTGCAGTCCTCAGAAGTGCAGTCCTCAGAAGTGCAGACCTCAGTGACGCAAACCTCACAGGTGCAGACCTCAGAAGCGCAGACCTCAGTGAGGCAATCCTTAGAAGCGCAGACCTTAGAAGTGCAGATTTCAGTGAGACAATCCTCAGAAGTGCAGATTTCAGTGAGGCAAACCTCAGTGGCGCAAACCTCAGAAGTGCAGTCCTCAGTGACGCAAACCTCACAGGTGCAAACCTCAGTGACTCAAACCTCAGTGACTCAAACCTCAGTGGCGCAAACCTCAGAAGCGCAAACCTCAGAAACGCAAACCTCAGTGGCGCAGACCTCAGAAGCGCAAACCTCAGTGGCGCAGACCTCAGTGGCGCAGACCTCAGTGGCGCAAACCTCAGTGGCGCAGACCTCAGTGGTGTGCTATGGGATAGTTACACAATATGGTCAAATGCAATCAACTTGCACGAAGCTGAGAACGTACCAGAGGGTCTTCTGTAGTTAATCGCTGATGACAATTTATAATTGTTTTCTAATGTTTCAGCGATTTTGGTCTATTGTCTCAGAATGTCATGCTGAATGAAATCCTGAACGAAGTGAAGGATTGAATGTTCGCGTAGCGTTCTCAAAGAGTAGCATCTCTAGACAAAGTTGTATCGAGATTCTACCCTACGGGTTCCGCTTTAGCGGTACGCTACTCTGCGAGAAGCCGCTAGCGCGTCTACGCTCAGAATGACAATTGTTGGCGATGTTGTAAAGTGAAATTGCCACTTAAATTAGTCCTTTCATACGCATTCTTACTACGAAAGGAGAAGGAGATGCTGTAGATTTTTCTTGCTTTACTTCTTCCCATTCGCGACGAATTTCTGCCTCGATTTCATCTTGAAAGTCAAAATAATAAGCCATTGCTGCGTGAGCTTCTGATAATTTGAGATAGGGGTGTTGGCGACACATTTCTTCGACAGACCAACCGTAAGCAAGATAGTCCATAACAATTTGAGCAACGCGGATGCGGGGTATGCGTTTTAATCTCGCAGATTGGTTTTCTGGTTTTTCGAGATGAGGATAAATAACTTCGGAGGTCATAGCGTTTACAAGCTCTCTTGGTGTCAATTATAGTCAGAATAAATTTTATTAAACGGGTTCGCTGTTGTTATCGAGTTTGCCTTGAATTAAATCCCGGAAAGCTGCTAATTCGGCGGCGTTACCGACGACCATTAATTTATCCCCGGAACGCAAAATTGTCTCGCCTTTGGGATAATAAATTGTTTGTTGGTGTTGTTGAATTGTCATGACTGTGGCTCCGGTCAAATTGCGAATATTGGCTGCGGCTAAGGTACGATTATCTAAGGGAGAATTCGCAGGTAAAGTTAGCCATTCGTTTTTCAATTCGGGGGCGACTTCTCTTAAGTCTTTTTGTAATAATTCATCAGCACGTTCGGGGCGAATTGTCAAGTATCTGCCGCGACGAATAGCGCTAATTACTGACTGAATTTGGTTTTGGGTTACACCGAGGGTGGAAAGCATATGTGCGCCCATTTCGAGGGCGGCTTCAAATTCGGGTTGGACGACTTCACGGGCTCCTAGTTGCGTGAGGAGGTCAATTTCGCTGTTTTCGTGAGAACGGGCGACGATATCAAGCTCTGGGGCTAGTTTGAGGGCGCGTTTGAGGAGTAGTCTGGTACTATTAGGATCGGGAAGTGCGATCGCTAATGCCTTGGCTTTCTCTAAATGAGCTTTTTCTAAGACTAATTCTGAGTCTCCGTCACCAAATAAGTAAGGAATTTGTTCGGTTTTTAAGCGTTTAATTGCTGCTTCGCTATTTTCGATTACTAATACTTGATATCCTTGAGATTTGAGAATATTAACTACTACTTGTCCGACTCTTCCATAACCTGCAACAACGACATGGTTATTAATTTTTTCGGGGATTGATAAGTCTTTGAGATCGCGAAACTTGCGGAGATAATTTGCTAAAATAGGGAGATTAGCTATTTTTTCAGCAAGACGAGGCGATAATTTTAAACCTATGGGAGTTAGGACTAATGTAATAGCTGTAGTTCCTAAAATCAGCAAGTATTTTTCCTGAGAAATAAACCCTTGTTCTAGCCCCACTAAAGCTAAAACAAAGGAAAATTCCCCAATTTGATTTAAGCCAAAAGCAGAAATTACTGCCGTTTTAAATGAGTAACCAAACTTTAAAACAATGGGTAAAATAATTATTGCTTTGCCTAGCATAACAATTGTTACTAAACTGATAATTATCCCTAAATTATCAAGTAAAATACTTGGATCAATTAGCATTCCAATCGAAGCAAAAAATAAGCTGGCAAAAGTGTCGCGCAAAGGCAATATTTTCGCTAAAGCTTGGTCAGCATAATCAATTTCGGCAATCATTAAACCAGCGACAAAAGCCCCCATTTCAATGGAAATTCCCAGACTAGCAGTAATTAAAGCCACACCCAAACAAAGCGCAATTACAGTAAGCAGAAATAACTCGCTACTTTCAGTAGAAGCAATATTTTTAATTACTTTTGGAACAATCCAACGCCCAACTGCGATCGCCGCAGCTAAAAATAAACTAATCTTGAGGAAAGCTGCTAATAATGCTGTTCCTAAATCGGCTGGTTGATTCAGTGCTGGTAAAATTGCTAACATTAGCCCTAAAGCTAAATCTTGAGCAATTAAAATACCAAGCATAACTTGACCGTGTAAAGTATTGACTTCACCTCGTTCAGTGAGCGTTTTTAGCACTACAGCAGTGGAAGAAAGAGAAAGAATCGCACCGAGAAAGATACCTTGAACGATTCCTTCTACCCAACCAACTAAAGTAGCTAAAATTGCTACTAAAGCGACAGTTAAACCAATTTGTAAAACACTACCTTTAAGGGCGATATCTTTAACTCGTTTGAGTTCCGCGAGGGAAAATTCTACACCGAGGGCGAATAATAATAAAGCTACGCCAATTTCGGCTAAAGGTTCAATTTGTTCGACTTCATTTAATAATTTAAGTCCAAAAGGTCCGACAACTACTCCACTGAGGAGATAACCTAAAAGTACAGGTTGACGCAAGCGATTTGCACAATAACCTCCTAGTGCAGAAGCTCCCAGAACGATAGTAAGATCCAAAATAAAATTGTGTCCGGCTGCCATATTTTTTTGCTCTGGGGAAGTTTGCTAAGTAAGGTTAAATTAATTATTATTCAAGCTGAATTAATTTCTGGGATTAGTAAAAAGGAGATTAGATGGAGTTATTCTGGTTATATAACTGATTTCTAATTTCGCGAATTTTGCGTGCTTGTTGTCTTTTTTGGAAACGGCTTTTCCATTCTCGGATAGCTTTACCAGTTCTTTGTGCATAAGAAAGAGAATGAGATGGGGTTTCAGTTTCGGGTTCGGGTTCTGATGTCGGTTGATTTTTCACAGTCATGCAATGAGTTAAGTCTGGTTGAGATGGTTGAGGTTCTAAATCTCGGATAATAGCGGCTGCGTTTTGATAGCGCTGTTGAACATTAACTTTGAGCATTTTGTCTAAAATTTGCCCAAAGGAAGGACTTACTTCCACAGTATCACGCCAAATAATTTCTCCGGTGCGGCGATCGCTGTCGAAATCTAAGGGTGCTTTGGCTGTGAGTAAGTATAAACAAGTGACACCGAGTGCATAAAGATCGCTAGCATAAACAGGACGCAAGCAAAATTGTTCGGGGGGTGCAAATCCTACTGTCCCGATAAAGTTGGTGGTTACTGACTTAAAACTGGTATCTCCGACGTTGGTTAATTGTTCTTTTACTGCACCAAAGTCAATCAAAACTAATCTCCCATCGTCTTGGCAGCGAATGATATTTTGTGGTTTAATATCTCGGTGAATTACGCCTTTACTGTGAATGTATTGCAGTGCAGGAAGCATTTGCCGTAAAAATTGTTTGACGGCATTTTCTGACTGACAACCGTAGCGCCTAACTAATCTTGCCAGAGTTATACCCCGGACGTATTCTTGAACGAGAAAAAAATCCTCTTCCAAGACAAAATAGTCTAATAGTAAAGGAATTTGCGAGTGACTTCCTAATAAAGAAAGGGTTTTCGCCTCTCGCTTGAAGCGTTGACGGGCAGTGGCTAAGGCAGATGTATTATTAATTTTGGGACAGAGTTGCTTAATGACGCATAAGGGATTACCAGGTAAAACTGTATTCCGGGCTAAAAAAGTTACGCCGAAGCCACCTCTACCTAGCATCCGTAAAATTAGGTAGCGATCGCGAAATAATTTTTCTTGACCACAAAGCTGACCGAGAAGAGTATCCTGGAGAATGTCGGAATGAAACGAAGATAGGTTAGGGCGAGGAAAATTCATAGCCTGTTCTTGACGGGAGAGTTTAGAGTCGCAAGCTTAGTTCTGCTCTTAGTTTAGGCAAAATTTTCACCGACTACTATTAATCTTTTGAGGGAAAGGTAAACTGGGGACAGGATTTGACTATAATACCGATCTGATGGGAAGTTATAAAGTAACAAGATGAGTTTACATCCTCAACTAGTAAAGGCTTTTGCCCAAAAGAATGCTCTCAAAGTTATTAGCGGCTTGAATAATTTTGACTCTCAGAGCGTGGCTGCGGTGGTTAAGGCGGCTACCGCAGGTGGTGCAACTTTTGTCGATTTGGCGGCAGATCCCGATCTTGTCCGCATGGCGCGTCAGTTGACTGATTTACCAATTTGTGTTTCGGCTGTGGAACCGCAGTTATTTGTAGAAGCGATCGCTGCTGGTGCGGATTTGATTGAAATTGGTAATTTTGATAGTTTTTACGCCCAAGGAAGACGTTTTGAAGCGGCTGAAGTTTTGCAGTTAACGAAAGAAACGCGATCGCTGCTTCGGGATGTTACTCTTTCGGTGACGGTTCCTCATATTCTGGAACTCGATCGCCAAGTACAATTGGCTGAGGAGTTGGTTGCTGCGGGTGCTGATATTATTCAAACTGAAGGCGGTACGAGTAGCAGTCCTCAACATCCTGGTACTCTGGGTTTGATCGAAAAAGCTGCACCTACTTTAGCGGCGGCTTATAGCATTTCTCAGGCTGTTGATGTGCCTGTTTTATGTGCTTCTGGTTTGTCTAATGTTACTGCACCAATGGCGATCGCTGCTGGTGCTAGTGGTGTTGGAGTTGGTTCGGCGATTAATCAACTCGATAATGAAGTAGCTATGGTGGCTGTGGTTCGCGGTTTGGTGGATGCTTTGGCTACTGCGAAAACTAATCGAGTTCTTTCCTAACCTAACCCCCTAACCCCCTTTCCTCCTAGGGAAGGGGGAGACAAGGAAGAGGGGGAGGACAAGGGAGAAGGGGGAGACAAGGAGGAGTTAAGGGATAAACGGATAACTGTTCACTGTTCACTGGTCACTGTTCACTGTTCACTGATAACTGTTCACTGATAACTGAACCCAATCCCCAATCCCTAAGACAAAGAAGCATAGCTTTTAACTTCTACCAAACAATCTTTCAGCGCGTAAACTACTTGTTGTTGTTCTGCAAAGGAAAGTTCGGGGAACATTGGTAAAGACAAAACTTCGTTCGCGGCTTGTTCGGCAATGGGGAAGTTTCCTTGCTGATATCCTAATTGTTGATACACAGGTTGTAAGTGTAAGGGTAAAGGATAATAAACCATTGTCGTAATTCCTAATTCTCCGAGTTGCTGGCGGATTTTGTCGCGCAATTTGGGAGATTTTTCTTGACAATTTACCCGAATTGTGTACTGGTTCCAAACCGATTTAGCTGCGGGTAGCACTTGGGGAAGTTTAATTCCGGGAAGGTTTTCCAGAAGCTTTTGATACTGTTGAGCTAACTGATTTCGTTGTTGATTCCAGCGATCGAGATAAGCTAGTTTAACTTGTAGGATCGCTGCTTGAATGCTGTCGAGACGAGAATTAATGCCATTAACTTGGTGATAATAGCGATCGCTTCTACCATGATCGGCGACAATGCGCATTTGTGCCGCAATTTCGGGATTATTGGTGGTTGCTATTCCCCCATCACCACAAGCAGCTAAATTTTTCGTCGGATAGAAGCTAAAACAACCGATATCGCCGATCGTACCCACTTTAGCACCTGCCCATTCCGCCCCGGTTGCTTGAGCGCAATCTTCGATGACAAAGAGATGGTTTGCTTTCGCAACCTGCATTAATTCAGTCATATTCGCAGGTTGTCCGAACAAATGAACCGGAATAATTGCCTTTGTTTGCTTAGTAATAGCGGCAGTGAGATGATTAATATCGAGATTAAACGTCTGGGGATCGATATCGACAAATACGGGTTTAGCACCCACAGCCGCGATCGCTTCAGCCGTTGCAATAAAAGTAAAGGGTGTGGTAATTACTTCATCTCCTGCGCCGATTTTTAAGGCTCTCAGGGCAAGATAAAGCGCATCTGTGCCAGAATTGCAGGAAACAGCACGATCTACGCCTAAATAAGCAGCAAATTGTTGCTCAAAATCTGTTACCGCAGTACCACCGATATAACGACCAGAATAAAGGATATCGAGAACTGCCGTCCCGACTTCCTCTCTAATAAGTTTGTATTGTCTTGTTAAATCAACAGGAGGTATTTTATTCACTCGCTCTCACCAACAGGTTTTACCTATAAAAGCAAATTTTGCCTAAAAAGGGAATATTAGCACAACATTGTCTTATTTTTTAGAGAATGCTTCCAGGACGAGATTGTTTCAATGGACAACTTAATTGAATTAGAATATACAGATTTAGCTTTGGCTTTAGCTCTGATGGCGATCGCGATCGGCTTATCTAGTTGGGAGAAACTAGGATTAGAAAATCAACTTTTTTTCGCCACAGTGCGATCGCTACTTCAGTTGACGGTGGTAGGATACATTTTAGAATTCGTCTTCGCGATCGCCAATCCTTGGCTTGTCTTAGCAGCGATCGCGACAATGATCTCAATTGCGGCAATTGTTACCCGCAACCGGATCGGGAAAAAACTCCAGCGTCTCTTACCGTTAGTCTGGGGTTCGCTAGTCGTTAGTACGGCGATTACTTTAAGTTATGTAATTTTTTTGATTATTCAACCCAATTTGTGGTATGAGCCACAATATTTAATTCCCCTAGCAGGTATGATTATCGGTAACGCGATGAACGGAGCCGCGATCGCCGGAGAACGACTAGCTAGTAAGATCGACAATAGCCAAATTGAAATCGAAACCTATCTCAGTTTAGGAGCCAAACCCCAACAAGCGATCGCCAATTATCGTCAAGAAGCCATTCGTGCTGGCTTAATTCCCACTTTAAATCAAATGATGGTTGTCGGTTTAGTTACTTTACCAGGAATGTTTACAGGACAAGTTTTAAGCGGGATCGATCCCTTAAATGCCGTTTCCTATCAGTTATTAATTTTATTCGCGATCGCCTTTGCTAATTTGATCGCCACTTTATTAGTAACCAACGGCGTTTATCGTCAATTTTTCAACGATCGCCAACAGCTTATCTCGCCGTAAATTTTCCTTAAATAATTCCCAATTGGCATAATTCAACTTGAGATTACTAATCCGGCAAATAAGTTTGAATCAAAACATTATCCGGAGTATAAACTTCTACACGAGTTCCCGACTTATTACTAATAGCTTCCAAAGCCACCTCCAGAGATTTTACATGATTAAAGAGATTAACCTGAGTTTGATAATCGCCTTTAGTTTGAGCATTAATTGCCGTTTGTCGTAACTTTTGCATATAACTAGAACTCAAGCTAACTTTAACCACATTATTAGTAATTGTATAGTTACAAATCGAACTCGTTGCCGAACAAATGCGTTCTAAATCCTCCTTAATTTGTTGCAATTTCAGAGCAATGCGCAATTGCGCTTGAGCATTTTTGTAAGCTGCCGAATAAGTAGGAATTAAAGACTGAGCTTTACTGTGGTAAAAAGTATTATTAGGAACTTGTTGAATGTAAGCAAGACCATTACGCCAACGCTCAGAAGCCACAGCCCATTGACCGTTTTTTTCTGCTTCTTGAGCTAACTCACCCAGACGAACACCTTGATTATAAGTATTATCGCCAAATTGTTCTTGAGTTTGGCGATCGCGTGCTTTAGCTAACTTAGGTGAATAAAGTTTTTGTAACTGTTGTGCTTCTTCGTAAACTGTCGTACCTTGAGGAATTGCTGCCAAACGTTCTTGCACCGTTTGCCAAGTAGAATAAACTAACTGCCAATTAGCTAAAGTTTGGGCAACTCCTTGACGCACTTCGGCAATTTCCGCCGCATTTTTAGCTGCTTCCAAGTTAACTGTAGCCTCTTTTTCTTGCTGCAAGCGACGATTAATTACCGCTAAATTTTCTTGATATTCTTCAACCTTAGTTCGAGCAAAATCGTAAAAATCACTCTCAGGAGAAACTTCCTCTAAAAGCGCGATCGCCTCGCGCCATCCTGTTTGAACTTCTTCCCATTTAGCAGCAGGTAAAGGCGGATTTTGCGTCAGATAAGCAGTTTTTGCTCCTGCTTGTAAACCCAAAACTAAGCGATCTAAATTTTCCGAACGAGGCTGATAAACTTGTAACAGATTTGCTGCCTCTGAGTGATGTCGCGACCAAGAAGGGATAGCCTGTAAAATATCGATCGCCCGATCTAAATGTTTTTGTGCATTGAGAATTGCTTGTCCTGAAGTGGGACCTTGGAGAATTTCTTCTGAACCATCAGCTAACTGTTTAGCCACACCTAAAACTTCACATTTGCCAACCACACAGGGACGATTGAGAAAAGATAAACTCGTCAAGAAAAAGACTAAACCAATCCCCAATCCAGCTAAAATTATCGGCAGCCAATTTGTCTGAGAAATTTCATTTTCTTCATCTTCTTCTCCGGCAGTTTCTAATTCATCATTTTCCGGAAAATATGAGGAATGGAAATTGGTTTTTTCTGGTTCAACTGCGGTAGTTTCGTTAGAGGAATCTTCTTCGTCATCGAGTTTCAGCAACTCTTCTAACTCAGCCATTTCCTCATTGACAACAGGTGCATCTGTCGAAGCAGCATCAGTTTCGGCAACTGCTTCCTCAGCATTTTCTGAGCTAGGTGTAGAAATTGTCACCGTATGAAAAGCATAGGGTTGCTCTTGCCCTAACACTCTCAAATACATTAACACTCGATAGCCTCCTGCTAATTCAGGAACTTGGCTATCAGGATCGACAAGATCCGTTTTCCAATCTTTGAGAGTTGCCTCAATCAAGTTAAAGGTACGTTTTTTATAAGGAGTAACTGGCTCTGGATGTTCCACTAAAATTGTCAGTGTCTCATCTCGGAAAAGACAGCGCACCTGTAAAGGTACGATTTGTAGTGATTCTGAGTTGAGGCGCTTTTGTAATCGATCCTCTAACGTTTCTAAAGTAGTTGGGCGAGTCGCTGTTTCCATAGTAGATAGAACGCGATGATATAAGCGTATTTGTTAGTTTAGGTGCTTTTTGGGTAAATTGTTGGTTTAATTGTTACTCTGGTGATTACTATCCCACTGACAGGCTGTTCACCTTCTCCTATTTAACCTTTTATTTGCAAAAACAATGGAATTACTAGAGTATCAAGCAAAAGAATTATTTCGTGGTGTAGGCATTCCTGTCTTACCAAGCCAACGCATTGACAACCCTAGGGATATTAGAAGGTTACAGTTAGACTATCCTATCGTACTTAAATCCCAAGTGCGAGTGGGAGGACGAGGAAAAGCAGGTGGAATCCGATTTGTAGAGAATACCATCGACGCGATCGCGGCTGCACGCACGATTTTGAATTTGGCGATCGCGGGTGAGTATCCGCAAGTTTTGTTGGCTGAGGCTCGTTATGATGCTCAAAGAGAGTTTTTTTTGGCGGTAGTCTTAGATTATCAGTTAAAGCGTCCGGTGCTTCTGGGTTCGATTCAAGGTGGGATCGATGTGGATGCGGTGGTCGAAAAAATGACAAAAGTAGCGATCGAGGATGAATTTTCTCCTTTTTATGCTCGACGTTTGGCTTCCCGGATGGGACTTCAGGGTGAGTTACTTCAGTCGGTAAGTGAAATCATCCAGAAAATGTACGATCTGTTTGTTTTTAAGGATTTAGATTTAGTCGAAATTAATCCGCTTGGGGTGAGTAAAGATGGTGAGTTGATGGCATTGGATGGGAAAATTACTGTTAACGATTATTCCTTGGGACGACATCCAGATCTGATTTCCCTTGCCGATTCCGAACAGATTTCTGCCTTAACTTCCGAAAAAATCTTATTTCAACCTGCTCAATCTCTACCATTATCATTAAAAAGCAAATGGGTGAATAAAGCAGGTAATGTTGGAATTATCAGTAATAGTGTCGGTTTGGCTTTAGCTACTTGGGACTTACTTTGTCAAGATGGATCTGTACCTAATTGTTGCGCGATCGTTGATGATGGCGAAATCGCTACTCAGCTTGAATTAGCGATCGCACAGTTGAGTGAAGATATTGAAGAGTTACAAGTTGTGTTGGTTAATATTCTTAGCGATTCAGTTACAGCGACGAAAGTAGGTGAAGCGATCGCTGATTATTTACTACCCGATTTTAACGAAACGCGTGCTAGCCGCAGCGAAGATCGCTTAGAAAGACCAACTGCTGTGGTTTCTCGTTCTCGTCGCGAGAACCGCGAACCTCAAATTAAACCACAGCCGGAAAATCAACCACCTCAGTTTGTAATTCGCGTTGTGGGTGGAGAACTCGATTCGATTCGAGAACGTTTAACAGCGATGCCTGTACACTGGACAGATAGCTTGGAAGAAGCAGTAAATCTTACTGTTTCTCTGAGTAATCCGGAAACTACAGATTAATCAACTGCTTGTCTTGAGAGCAAATTAAATATGAATTGGACACCAGACAGCAAAATTTTGGTTCAGGGCATTACCGAACCAATCGGGGTACATTACACGCTTAAAATGAAAGATTATGGTACTAATATTGTTGCCGGAGTTAGTGCTGGTCAAGGCGGTACAAAATTATCTGATATTCCTATTTTTGATTTGGTCGAAGAAGCAAGATCCGCATTAGGAGAAATCGATTTTTCCTTGATTTTTGTCCCCTCTTATGCTGCACTCGATGCTGTTTCTGAGGCGATCGCCGCAGGTATTCGCCAAATAATTCTCGCTACTGCTGGTGTCCCACCTTTAGATATGGTTCGCTTGCTGAAAAAAGTTCGCGAAACTGATACTTTACTTTTAGGTCCTGGTAATGCGGGAATTATTATCCCAGAAAAATTTTTCCTGGGAATTAGCGAACCTCAATTTTTTACTCCCGGTAAGGTAGGAATTATTAGCCGCACTGACTCTTTGATTTACGAAGTTGCTTTAGAATTAACTCAGGCAAAATTAGGACAGTCTATTGCTGTGAGTTTGGGTAGTGAGGGAATTATCGCTAGTGATTTTCAGCACTGGTTGGGAATTTTAGCCCAAGATAAAACAACTCAAGCAATTGTCTTACTCGGACAAGCGATCGCTTCTCAGGAAAAAGCTACAGTTGAGTATATCAAAAGCGCGATCGCTAAACCAGTGGTTGTTTATCTCGCTGGTACTCACACCCCAGTTAATCTTCCTTTGGGAGATTCGGCGGCGATTATCGCTACTCAGCTTACTCAAACTCCCGAAGGTTCCCGCATTAGCGATCGCCAACTTTCTACTTTTGAAAAGGCAAAAATTCCCCTCGCTAAACGTCCTTCCCAAATTCCTTCTCTAGTTAAAAAATTACTCAAAAAAAAGTGATTGGCTACTGGGTTTAGTTATCACTTATCAGTTATCAGTAGATCTTGGAGACAAGGAAGACTTGGAGGAAGTAGATAGTAAACTGTTTCCTGTTCGCTGGTAACTGATAACTGTTTACTGCTAATCCCCAATCTCTAAGCTATTATGAAAAAATAAGCACAAATTTTCTGAGGAAAATTTTTATGGCTGAATACAGAAAGATTGAATATCGCATTGGCAAAGATGGCAAAATCACCGAAAGGGTAATTAATGCTAGTGGACAAAGCTGCACTGAAACTACCAAAAACATTGAAAAGGCTCTTGGTGATTTAGAATCTCAAGAATTGTTGCCGGAATACTACCAACAAGATTCTAACTTATTTGACATCCAAACTCAAAATTTAGACCAATTTTAGACTTACCATAAACCTTTAATTGAGAGACGCAGTCAAATGCGTCTCTCGCTGGTTTTCTTGCACTAAATTTTAACTCGATCCCTTTTCTTTCCCGAAAATAAAACACCGTCGCATAAATGACGTTCGTCCTCGCTAAGGTGGGAATTTGTCCGCAAATAATCTTCTACCCAGTGACAAGCATAAGTTAAGGGATCGAGTTTCACCACTTGGTCTAAATTCCACAAAATTAGTCGATTATCTTCGCTTCCCGAAGCAATAAAACTATCATCGGGGCTAACAGCGATCGCGCGAACCGCATCTCGATGTCCAACCAAAATTTTCTGGAGTCTACCTGACAAATTCCAAATCTTAACCGTCTTATCCGAACCTCCAGTAACAATTTTCTGACCTTTGGGACCAAAAGCAACCCCACAAACTGCCGCACCATGCTCAAAACTTTTGACTAAAGTGCCATCTCGATGCCAAAGTCGGATCGTACCGTCTCCACTTGCAGAAGCCAAAAATTGACCGTCGGGGCTAAAAGCAACTCCACAAACTAATGAGTGATGTCCCGCTAAAGTTCTTAAAAAACTGCCATCTGGCTGCCAAAGTTTAATCGTATTATCACCACTGGTAACAGCAATAATTTGGCTGTCGGGACTAAAGGTAATTCGCCGTAACGTCGCCCCAAAACCACTCAAACTTCTTAAAAAAGTACCATCTTCTTGCCAAATTTTCACCGTATTATCCGCACCTGCGGCAGCGATTAATTGACCATCGGGGCTAAATTCTACATCCCAAACTTCAGCACCATAAGTTAACGTTTTCAGTAGCCTACCATCTCGCCGCCAAAGTTTAACAGTACCGTCATTACTCGCGGTGGCAATAGTTTGATTATCTGGGCTAATGTCTACACCAAAAACCGAAGCTTCATGTCCGACTAAATTTGTCAGTAACTTACCTTCGCGGTTCCAAATTTTCACCGTATGGTCCAAACTTGCTGTGGCGATCGCCTGAGAGTCTGGCGCGATCGCCACTCCCCAAATTGCTGCATCCGCCGCTTGGAGACTACTTTTTAATCTCCCTTTTCGTTTCCATATTCTGACCATTTTTTCGGTTCCGGCAGAAGCAATATAAGTACCATCCGGACTCAAAGCAACTCGCCAAATGCCCGTATTAGCTCCTCTGAGCGTGTTTACTTCAGTTTTGGCGTTAAAGTTCCAAATTTTAATTGTTTTGTCTAGACTGCCGGAAACAAGCCTTTGACCGTCAGCACTTAAAGCAATGCTACCAATACCGTTACTATGTCCGTTGAGAATTTTTTCTGGACGACCACTAAATTCTTCCAAGTTGCTAATGTCCCAGAATTTAATCGTTTTGTCCATACTGGAACTAATTAAAGTTTGCCCGTCTAAGCTAAAAATTACTTGGGAAATCCCCGTAGCATGGGCTTGCCAACTTTTGAGTAACGTACCATCTCGCTGCCACAATTTAATCGTTTTTTCGCTTTCTGATGCCAGCATTTTCCCATCGGGGCTAAAAGCGATACTACCCACCAAAGCGCTATGTCCTTGGAGAATTTTGTAAGGTAAAATTTGCAGTTTATTAGTATAATCCCATTGCCAAAGTTTAACCGTGCGATCGGCACTTCCAGAAGCAAGAATTTGACCGTCGGGACTAAAATTAAGGGTCATTACTGCACTATCATGTGCTTGCAGAGTTTGATAAGGTGATTTGGGAAATTTCCCGATCGCATCTCGTTGCCATAATTGAATTATCCCATCGTCACTACCTGCTGCGAGATAATTTCCATCAGGGCTAAATTCGATCGTCCAAACTGGAGTTAAATGTTTTTCCAGAGTTTTTAATAAGGTTCCATCTCGTCGCCAAAGTTTAATGCTACCGTCGGTACTACCAGTGACGATCAAATTACTGTCGGGACTGATATCAATTGTCCAAGCTTCGGCTTCAAAATCGGAAAGACGGTTTGACTCGACTACTTCGTAAACTGCTTGTCTGAGGACGGTTTCTACTTTGGTTTCGGTTTCTAGATCGGTTCCTCCTAGTTTTTCTAGGGATCTTGTGGCTTTGATTGCTTGGATAAGTGCGTCTAAACGTTGATGAGAAGCAAAAAAGGCATCCGAGGAAGTGGCGATCGCGCTAATTGCTTTGATTTTCACTTGGCGATCGATCGCTACGGCTCGATTATATTCGGAAAAGGCTAATCCTCCTAATACGGAAACAATTACTAAAGCGACACTTACTGCAACTAATAAATATCTTTGTAATCTAGCTGCTTTTTGTTCTTGAATTAATCTTTTTTGTTCCTCCGCTAATCTGGCTGCTATTTCTTTTGCTCTTTCTGCTTCTAAAGATTGTTGGACTTCCTGACGGTCTAATTCTTGAGAAGCTGCGAGGAATTGATAATCGAGATTACTTAAGCTTTTTCCCTGCGCCCAAACTTGAGCTTCTTGTAATGCTTTTCCCCGTAAAAGTCGCGAGGGATCGGTTTTTTTTGAGGCGATCCAAGCTTCTATTCCTTGCGAGTACGGACGTAGATTATTTAATTGTTTTTCTACCCATTCCCGATTAAAAATTTCTTGATAAAGTAGGTTTCTTACTCTCAATAAGCCTTGTTTTTTAATTATTAATCCCGAAAGCAACAGTTCAATTTGTTCTCGTGAATCATCGGCTGAAATTTCAACTTCTTGTAAAATTTGCTGATAAATTCCCAGCATTCTCCCCGCTCTTTCCTCGCTATAAAGTAACCGAGAACGAATCGTACGGAAATGTTCTGGTTCATCTTGGGATTCCCAGTTTTCAATAATCAGAGACTTAACAATACTTTCTACCCAAAATCCTTCATTTCCTGGAGGAATTGTCAGCACTCCACTCGCTGTTTCTTGGCTTGCTTTGAAAGCTAATTGGCACAATTTTTGCGTTAAAAATGGCTGTCCTCCCGTCCATTTTAAAATCTCGACCAATACCGATCGAGCATTGTTAATTTTGGGAGCTAATCCCTTGACTAAGGGTTGCGCTTCTTGTAAAGAAAAACCATGTAATTCTATGGCTTTACCAATATTAAAAGGAGTGCGATTTTTATCAACAATTAAATCTGAAGGTGTTGCCACACCGAAAATGGCAAAGCTAATCCGGTTATAAGCGGGATTAATTGCACGCTGATTATAACAAAAACGAATTAAGGCGAAAAAGTCATCAACGGGAAAATCTAAACTGAGAATACTGTCAATCTCGTCAATAAAAATAAATAGTCTTTCTTCAGGAAAATGAACGGATAAAAGTTCGTGAATAAAGCGACTTAATCTTTGTAACAAAGACAGTTCTTCTTGTTCGCGCCACCAGACTTTTAAGTTTAGTTCGCCAACTAAATTAAAGCCTGACCAAATATCGGCGACAATCCCTTTATACCATTGAGCAGGTGTAATATTTTCGCTACCAATATTGGTCATATCAACAGCAGCACAAAGAAATCCTACTTGTTCTAAACGAAACATTGTTCGCACCAACAGCGAGGATTTTCCTGTTTGTCTGGAGTTGAGAATATAACAAAATTCCCCTGCTTTTAAGGCTTCGTAAAGTTCTGCATCAGCGCCACGTACTACATAACTGGGATCGTCTTGTCTTAGACTACCACCAACTTGATAAGTGTTAATTGTCATGTTTTTTTTGGGGTTTGGGGACTGGGGACTGGTGACTGGTGACTGGTGACTGGGGACTGGTGACTGGGGAGACAAGGGGGAATTAGAGTATAAACTGGTCACTGTTGACTGTTCACTGGAAACAATCTTACTCCTAGCCAAATCAGTAGTAATAATTAATTCCCAATCTCCAATCCCTAATCCCTAATCCCTAATCCCCAATCCCCAGTCCCCAATCCCTAATCCCCAGTCCCCAATGATATCGCTTTCACTAAAACCACATAAATGAGTAAATGTCAACTGGTGAATGCAGATACCTACTAACTCATTTCAGTAAATCGGGAGAGTAAACTGGTAACTGATAACTGGTAACTGTTAACTGATAACTGGTAACTGATTTAATGTCTGTATCATCTCCGCGATCGAGAACTCAACCACGCCAGGAAAATGATTGGCGGCTATTTCTGCGACTTGTACCCTACGCTCGCGGTAGTCAGCGCACTTTTTTCATTTCTTTGATTTTGCTAGTCCCAATGGCGCTAGCAGGGGCAATCCAGCCATTAATTATTGGACAGGCGGTATCCTTACTGCGCGATGAAGAAGTCTGGTTTTTTCTGGCAGAACGTTCGGTTTCTGAAGGAATAGATTTTCTCATCGTTTTGCTAATGGGGACGATTCTTTTACGCTTGGTTTTTGTCTCGCTGCAAGGATTTTTAGTTCAAAAAGTTGGGCAGGAAATTACTGCCAGAATTCGAGAAGATTTATTTACTCATGTAACTTCCCTCGCAATGGGCTTTTTTAACCGCACTCCTGTGGGACGTTTGGTAACTCGTTTGACTAGCGATGTGGAAGCTTTGGGTGATGTTTTTTCAACTGGGGCAATTGGCATTGTTAGCGATCTAATTTATATTCTAGTGACGCTAATAATCATGTTTGTTATGCAATGGCAGTTGGCTTTAATGCTAGTGCTAATGTTAATCCCGATTACGGCGGTAATTGTTTATTTTCAGGGACGCTATCGTCAGGCAAATTATCGGGCTAGGGAAGAACTTTCTCAACTTAATTCGATTTTGCAGGAAAATGTTACTGGAATCAATGTGGTACAGCTATTTCGTCGCGAACAATTTAATAGTCAAATGTTTCGCAAGGTGAATGCTGCTTATCGCAATGAAATTGATAAAACTATTTTCTATGATTCGGCGGTTTCGGCAACTATAGAGTGGATTTCTTTGGTGGCGATCGCTGGGGTATTATGGTTGGGTGGCTTTTTTATTCTGCGCGATGCCTTGACTTTTGGAACTTTATCTGCTTTTATTCTTTACGCTCAACGACTTTTCGATCCCCTACGTCGTTTTGCGGAAAAGTTTACCATGCTCCAAGCAGGTTTTACGGCTGTAGAACGGATTGGTGAGTTATTAGATGAACCAATTGCAATTCGCGATCCTGAAGCTGAAAAAACTAGCAAATTTCAACCTCAACAAAGTTTAGCTACGACTGGGGAAATTAAGTTTGAAAATGTCTGGTTTGCTTATAAGGATGATGATTATGTTCTCAAAGATTTAGATTTTATAATTCATCCTGGAGAAAAAATTGCTTTTGTCGGTCCAACGGGGGCGGGAAAAAGTTCGGTAATTCGCTTGCTTTGTCGTCTTTATGAACCGACAAAAGGCAGAATTACTGTTGATGGAATTGATATTCGCGACCTTCCTCAAGCTGAATTACGTCGTCATGTGGGCGTAATTTTACAAGAAAGTTTTTTGTTTGCTGGTGATGTAATTAGGAATATCACTTTGGGTGAAAATTACTCGCTTGATGAGGTGAAAAGGGCGGCTGAGTTAACTAATATCGATCGCTTTATTGAACGTTTACCGGATAATTATCATACTCAATTACGCGAACGAGGCGCTAATTTGTCTGGTGGTGAAAAGCAGTTATTGGCTTTTGCACGGGTGGCAATTCGCGATCCTCGAATTTTGGTTTTAGATGAAGCAACGGCTAATTTGGATGTGGGTACGGAGGCTTTAATTCAAGATGCTTTGTCACGTTTGTTAGAGGAAAGGACGGCAATTATTATTGCTCATCGTTTGTCTACAATTCGCAATGTGGATCGCATTTTTGTCCTGAAAAAAGGTAGATTAGTTGAGTCGGGAAGCCACGATGAGTTATTAACACAACAGGGAATGTACGCGAGTTTGTATCAGTTACAAATGTTGGGTAATTGATTGCTAGTAGGTGGGGGATTCCCTACCTGCTTTTTTCCCCAGTGAAGTAAGATGAAAATAAAGATAAGTGGTTGGGGAAACAAATTATGCCACAATTTATACTTACTTGGTTAGCTACGGCGGCTTCGCTGTTGATTACGGCTTGGATTGTTCCAGGTTTGACAATTACTAACATTACTGCGGCAATTGTTGCAGCAGCAGTTTTGGGTTTTGTCAATGCTTTTGTGAAACCGATTTTGGTGCTGTTTACTCTACCTCTAACAATTCTAACTTTAGGTTTGTTTTTGTTAGTAGTTAATGCGATCGCTTTGGGTTTGGTGGGCTATCTCTCTCCTGGGTTTGTGGTTGCTGGTTTCTTTCCAGCGCTAATTGGTTCTTTTGTACTATCTTTCGTTTCGGGTTTAATTAATCAGTTCTTGCCTGAAGAATACCAAAATTGATCGCCTTACTCAAATCCTAAATAACCTCTGGGTGTAATCATCCAGTCACCATACTGACAACTGCTGCAATTACCAATTATCACTGTAGTGAGCATATCGATGGGTAATTGCAGCATTTTGTCAAGGGTTGTCAGAAAGATTTTTTCGTCGTCTCGATAAGCAGAATGAACGATCGCCACCGGAGTTTCCGGATCTCGGTATTGCAGAAAAATGTCGCGGGCGGCGATAATTTGTTGGGTACGATTGCGCGATCGCGGATTGTACAAAGCTGTGACAAAATCTGCTTGGGCTGCTGCTGCCAAACGCTTGACAATTACGTCCCAAGGTGTTAATAGGTCACTTAAACTTATAGCACAAAAATCGTGCATGAGCGGCGCCCCAACTTTCGCGGCTGCGGCTTGTAAAGCACTAATTCCGGGAAAAACTTCGACTTGGGGCGTTTTCCCATCCCAACCACTCACCTGAAGTTGTTCTAAGACTAATCCTGCCATACCGTAGATACCACAGTCGCCCGAAGATACTACGGCTACCTTTAAACCCCATTGTGCCAGGGATCTCGCTCTTTCGGCGCGTTGTTTTTCTTGGGTAATGGGAAAAGCCTCAATTATTTGTCCGGGACGACGCAAAGAGGCAATTAATTTCAGGTAAAGTTCGTAGCCGATAACTACATCAGCTTGGGTAATCGCAGTTTGGGCAGCAAAAGTCATTTGGGCTAAATTACCAGGTCCCATCCCCACTAAAAATAATTTGCCGAGGCGTCCGGTATATTCTAATTCTGCTTCCGCAACCGCGATCGTGCAAGCCCCTGGTTCATTTTCCAGGCGAAATATTTGTTTATCAACTAATAAATTGGGTAGTTGCTTTTCGCAGTAACTTTCAGCTACATATAAAGCTGCGGCTTCGGCTACGCTTGGTGTGCCAACTTCTTTGGCTACTACTGCTGAAGGCGTAGGAACTTTGATTTTCCGTAAAGTTTCCGCACCGAAAGTAAATAAGGGTAAATTACAATCTGCACATAACTCTAAAATAGCTGTTTCATCGGCTTTCACATCGATAGTAGAAATTCCCGCGATCGCAGCTTCCGCTAAATGATATTTTTGTAATACTTGCTTAATTCCTTGGGCAATTACCTCTAAAGAAGTTCCTCTCTCGCAACCAATTCCTACCCATAATACTCGCGGATGCCATTGTACTTTGGGAACTTCGCCATCGCTAGCAAATTTACGCTTAGTTGCTGAAATCCAAACTCTCGCTTTTGGAGTAATTGAGGCTTCTTTTTGGGTAGCTGTATATTCCGGAAAGCCAAAGTAAAAAGAATGTCTTTCGGGAAGACAATTTTGCCACAAACGCGAACCCGCATCTTGAATAACTTGTACCACATCTTGACGCGCGATCGCCGCACTAACCCCAGTCCAATTTCCTTCACCTTTCCGCCACCCAAAGGGATTTCCTAAAACATCAATTCCTGGTAATTCTAAACTCATTGAAGCCCCAGTTATTACTGGTTTTGCGCCAATTTCACCAGCAACTAACTGAGTTAATTTATCTGCCCCACCTTGATGTCCGCTAGCTAAACTAATGACGAACTTACCTTCATTATCTAAGACTACCACGGCTGGATCGCTAGCTTTATCTCTTAACAAAGGCGCAATTAATCTTACTACTGCCCCAGCCGCTAAACAAAAGATGAAACCCTGATTTTCCTGCCAAATTGAGGCAAGATGTTCTTTCAGGGAAACTTGATAAAATTGGGCACTATCTATATCTATATAATTAGCGATTTTTTCGGGTAGCCAAAGAGTTATTCCCCGATGGTGACATAGAGGTTGTAAAATTTTGGCAGCTTTAGGATTAGTTGCGATCGCTGCTATCGACCAATCTTCCTCGAACATTCGTTAATTTATCAGTCAAAACTTAGTATGGAACAGTTTCCACCTATCTAATTTTACACTTCCTTGACGAAAAATCGCTCATCCTTTTCCAGTCCATTCAAGCACAGAAAGCTAAAATTTCTCAAACATTTTTGTAAACCTTCTTTGCGCCTTTCCGTGAGAAAAAAAGAAAGTCCATCACCCACTCAACCCAAATTGCAAACCAAAACCCCTTAGCAAACTTTCTTTGCGTCTACTCTTACGGGAACGGCTAACGCCGAATGCGTCTTTGCACGAAACAAAAACACTTAATTATTTGAGTGACTTTATCAGTCAAGAGTTAGTATGGGGCAGTTTTCAGCTATCTAATTTTACACTTCCTTGGCGCAAAATTGACCATGCTTTTCCAGTCCATTTAGCAACGGTAGAAGGAATGCCGCTAGCTGTTTCTGTTTCCTCATAATCTAGGGTTAATACTTCGGGAAAGGATGCCGCGATCGCACTCATTTTTTCTAATGGTGGTTCGCCGGAACGATTTGCGCTGGTGGTAGCTAAAGGTTGTGTCTGGGCTAAGATTTCCTGGGCAATTTTTAGCTTGGGTATCCTAACTCCAATGGTCGTTGGATCTTCGGGGTTCATTTCTCTAGGAACAAGTTCCGAAGCTGGTAATACTAGCGTCAGTTGTCCTGGTAAATATTCTGCCGCAACTTGCTGCCAAATTTCCATTTCTCTTGCTGTACCTTGCAGATAAGGTAAAAAGTCTTCCCAAGTTGCTGCCATGAGAATTAAGGGTTTTTTTAAGGGACGTTTTTTAACTGCGAAAATGAGCGGCGATGCTTGTGGTTGGGCGGCTAATGCTGGTACTGTATCTGTGGGAAAGCTAACTAGTTTTCCCGATTTTGCACCGATAATTAGTTGTTCTTGGGAAACTGTGGGCATTTTTTCGCTGACAGGTTTGTTTTTCAGTCGATCTTTTTCTAATTCTAGTTGATTGAGATTTGCTGATGAAATTTGAATCTCTGATTTTTCCTTAGTTTAGGTGCAGTTTCCTAGCTCAGTCAAGTCTCTTTTCTTTCTTCATTTAAGTTAGTTTCTGGCGCAAGTTCGATTTTTGGCTTTCTCGACTCTTGTTAATAGCTAAAAGTTGAATTTTTTGGGTTCTACTTGCTTTATTTGGGTTTTCGTGATATTTTGAGAATATCTTCTTCATAATGGAAATCTGTGCATTTTTAAGGATGAGAGGCTATACTCCCCCTTAAAGAATAATAAGCTGAAAAAATCTCAAAATCGAGTGCTAGTTAATAATTCTTTACCTAAGCTTGATTTAAGAGTTTTTGTCTCGCGCAAAGACGCCAAGTCGCCAAGAAAGCTCGCTAAGGGGTTTTGTTCCAAAAGGTCAATTTTTTTTTGGTAAGGTACTTGCTTTATTTTGTTTTTCGTGATACTTTGAGAATATCTTCTTCATAATGGAAATCTGTGCATTTTTAAGGATAAAAGGTTATACTGACCCTTAAAAGAATAATAGTTTAAAAAGTCAAGAGAAAATCATTCTTTTAACAAAAATTAATTTTGCTTTTTCCCTTAACAACGATAAGCCAAAGCAAAACGTTCTATTCCCGCTAAATCAGGGAAAATTTGCATATTAGAATAACTACCTTGTTGTTGTAACAAATGAGTAACTTCCTCAGCTTGTCCAGCCATCATTTCAATTAACCACACACCACCAGAAACTAAATATTGAGGGGAAGATTGAACTAAATAACGAATACTAGCTAAACCATCTTTTCCCCCATCTAAAGCTAAGTGAGGTTCGTGTTGAACTACTTCTGGTTGCAATTGTGGCAGCGTCAAGGTAGGAATATAAGGAGGATTAGAGACTATTCCGGCGACTTTACCCTGGAGATGAGAGAGAGGTTCCCACCAGGAACCTTGAGAAAAGTTTATCCTCTCTTCAAAGCCAAGATTAGTGGCATTTTTCTTCGCAAGATTTAAAGCTGAGGCACTCAAATCTACTGCATAAATTTGTGCATTTGTCAAGATATCTGCCAAACCAATCGCGATCGCGCCACTACCAGTACCCAAATCCACCCAAATCCCAGTATCGAGATGGGGAGTAGGACTATTTTGCGCGGCGGCGAAAGCCAGTTCAACAATTTCCTCAGTTTCGGGTCGCGGAATCAACACATCGGGAGACACTTCCAGGGAAAAACGCCGCCAGTGACACCTCCCAACCAAATACTGAACCGGGACGCGAGAGAGCAAACGTTTTTCCCAAAGAGTATTTAACTCAGCCAAAGAAACTGGTAGAGAGGTAGTTGAGAAAGACTCCAAACGCAAAGCAAGACGATCTAAACCAGCCACCTCTTGGAGCAACCAATCAACCTCAGCCGGAGAAATACCAGCCGCGATCGCCTTACTTTGAGCATCTCGTCTCCATTGAGCGAGTAAATTACCAGCTACCATCTACTAATTTTCACGAGGAAGCGATCGCAAAAACTCCATCGACTCCTGAGAAGGAACCAACAAAATTTGATTAAGCTGCTGATTCTCACTAGTACGGAGAGTTTCAATCACACCTTCAAGATTGACCACTTGAACTTTAACCGTAGCAGCCAATTCCGGATTTTGTTGCTTAAAAGTATCGACCATTGTTTGTAACTGTTCCCGCTCAAAAAAGAAAGGAACCATTTGGCGATCTCCTTGTTGCAAAGTCAAATAACGTTGCTCATTTCCAGCTTTCGCAACAAACAAAGGAACCCCACGAAACTCATCAATTTCCTGACCACCTTGACGAATCAAAGTTTCCGCCGATTCCACTTGTTCATCAATCGGAACAAAAGCAAAACTCAAACCATCAGAGCGATCGCGATTTTCTTGACCGAGTTGATAAACTGCTCCCAGAGAAACCGGAGTTACCCGAACTTGATTCCCCAGATCGGGATTTTCTCTTTTCAACCGTTCGAGGAAAGCATTAGCATCCTCTTGAGAGATAAACACACCAGCCACTGCGCGATCGTTTTGGCGATCGTCATTGATAACCAAAGGCGCACCTTGAGCATCTGTCACCGTAAAAACCGGAACCGAGCGTAATTTTTCCACCACTTCTGCTTCAGGTAAAGCCAAAGCTGGTGAAATCAAACCCAAAGTCAACAAACCCGTTGCCAGCGAACTAAACAAAAAACTTTTCCGAAACAAAGATTTCATTACCAAAAAACCTCAAATATTGTTGTCTTATTGAGCCCAAAATACTGATTGCGTCGCTACTAATTTTGACCTTGGGGTAGAGACTGCAAGAATTGTAGCGACTCCCGGGAAGGAACCAGAACAATCTTATTCAATTGGGCATCATTACTGGTTTGCAAAGTCCGAATCACACCCTCTAGCGGCACCACCTGAACTTGTACCGTGGAAGCCAAACTCGGTTGTTGTTGCTTAAAGCGATCGATCACATTTTGTAACTGCTCTTTTTCAAAAAAGAAAGGAATTACTTGCTCGCCATCTCGTTGAATCGTCAAATAGCCTCGATCCTGTCCTCCACGAGCAACAAACAAAGGAACTCCTTGAAAATTCTCAATATTTTGTCCCTGCTGACGGAGAACTGTCACCGCCGTCTGGACTTGATTTTGCATTGGCAAAAAGGCAAAACCTAAACCATTATTTTGATTTTCCCGCGACTGATTGAGTTGATAAATTTCACCCAGAGATACCGGAAAAACGCGCACTTGATTGCCCAGTTCGGGGTTTTCTCTTTTCAGTTTATTCACAAAAGCCTCAGCATCACTTTGGCTAATAAAGACACCTGATACTCTTTGATCTTCCACCGAAGCAACTAGCGGCGAACCATCGCGATCGGCGATCGTAAAAACTGGTATAGTGCGTAATTTTTCCATAACTTGAGCTTCTGGTAAAGCCAACGCCGAAAGCCCAGAAGCGAATACCGAACCCAGTGACGTAGCAGCAACTAAACTAAAAGTTGCCCAAGAGCGAACCAAAGATTTCATGCTTCACTTACCTCAAAAACTTTTTCCCAAAATATTTTTCTGCTTGCTATTTTACAGAGAGATTAATCGCGACAACTTTTCAATTTCAATCTTAAGCAAGAATTCAAGATATTAGCCAATCGGCAAAATTTAGTAACGGTAGCCAAAAAAGCTTATTCTACCTCTATCTAATTAAAGAATATTTTAGATAAAAGTTACCTCCCTTGAATTTGACGTGCAAGTAAAATTATTTTCTCCCTCACCTTAGATTGCTTTTCTTGCCAAAATATTCACTTTTTTAGCTAATTTTCCCAGATTTGAAACTACTATCTCCATCCGGACTCCATGACTCAATTTACTCATCAAGGGTTCCAATTAACCAATACTTATAAGAATTAGCGCTCGCCGGTTCCTACTGATTTTGCTGGTCATGATAGACATAACCGATGCCCAAAGTCAATTCTGCACTCCCACAAATAATAACCCCCCTGTTATTTTTAGGAGGGTTGAGAGATTCTAGTTTGCGATCGGGATGACAGGATTTGAACCTGCGACATCCTGCTCCCAAAGCAGGCGCGCTACCAAGCTGCGCTACATCCCGAGACCTTATCCATTATAACCCAATTTTGTAACTCACAAGCGAAAATTTCAATCTGGATACCAAAACATACCTTTAATTCCTTCCGGATCGAGGATAAAACCAAGTCGGCGATAGAAATCGACCACTTGGGGATCGGCAAAAAGAGTGATATTACTAATATCCTCGCTACGGAGTTTTTTAATCGTGTACTTCATCAAAGCCTTACCCAACCCCTTATTTTGGAAATCAGGATGAACAACCACATCCCAAATTGTGGCATTAAAAGCGTGGTCTGAAGTAGCCCTAGCAAAGCCAACCAAACGGTTGCTACTCCCGCGTACCTCCCACATAGAAACTACGAGAAAGCTGTGTTGAAGAGCCTTTTTTACTTTACGCAGGGGACGGCGAGACCAACCGACAGCATCACAAAGTTCTTCAAGTTCGTAAAGGTCAATTTCTCGTTCAGTGCTAAAAAAAATTCGAGAATCCCCAGCGCGATCGCCGGTTTTTACCACGGTCTCCCTTTCAGGATCGATCGTCTGAGACGCTGCTGCGTCAGAATTGCTAAACAAGCTTTTCCAAAAACCCATGCCTGATGGCTAAGTCATTAGATTTGTTTACACCGCCAAAAGCGACGGAATTTGCCCGAAGGCAGCTTTCTTGTTGAAGAAAGCAAGCAATCAGAGCTAGACTTTGACATTGGAATCGATCCAAGCAAAAAACGTTCTAGCCGCGACCGCACGAAATAGATAATAGCACAACTAGAGAGTATATTGATTCGAGATTAATCTTCGCCTATCAGTTTAGCCTTGACATTCTTTGGATTAAACTGGGGCTAGTAAACTACCCTAGCGTAAGACAGACAGGGCTTCCAGATTCATTGGGCAATTCTTTTCTATTCCAAAAGATAGATAAGACTTACCAAAACCATTACTGGCAGTCGTCTGTTAAAGACAATTACAGTTAATTAACAACGAATAACAGCATCGGCTGTGACTATTTCACCTTCACCGGGCTTGAAAAACACACTTGTACCTTCTTCTATGGCTGCGGGTTTAAAATCTTCTACCCTAGAGCTTTTGAAGCGCTTTAATCGAGCGTTCCCTCAGTTCTACGAACAGTTTGTCAGTAGTGAAATTCAACTGCAAAACCTGCGTTTAGCACATCGGCTCTATAAGAGCAAGCGAGCAGTAATCGAACTGAAACCTGAAGGCTCTAAAAGTGCCTTACACTTTGCTTACCGCAATCAATCTTTTTTGTTAAGCGATATTTTTGGTGTTCTCGCTGCTTACGGACTGACAATTCACAGTCTTAGTCTCTATGGTCAAATCAAACCACCGATGCTGGTTTTTATTAAATTGGTTGTATCTCGCGGCAGCAAAGCACTCACTGACAAAACTGCTGATAATGTTTGTCGCGCTATTCGCGAAGCTTTAGCGGGTCGATTTGAAGTCGAAGAGATGCTCGCTGTGGAATTTAACCTTGATGCTGGTTTAGAGCAAGTAGAAACTGAGTTTTATGTCGATCCAGTTTTTCACCTGCCCGCACTGTTAATTGAGGCAGATAATCAACCGGGATTATTCTATAAGGTAATGTACGCCATTTGGCAAGAGGATTTACTGGTAGTAAATGCGAATTTGTTAGTCTGGCGAGGACGCACGCGCTTGATTCTCTATCTACTTGGACCTAATGAAAACTTGATTCCAGAATATCTCGGTCAAAAAATTGCCGAAAGCGTTCGCCAAAGGTTACTTGGGGAGAGATTTTAGTGGTGAGAACCTACTTTTGTCAATCAACCAACAAATCAACAAGCGTGACCGCCACTTCCTCAATTCAGGATACTATGAAGACATGGCAAGCATCGATCTTCTGGGAGTACCTCACGCTTACGAACTAACACCTCGCCCCCCAAATTCATCTTCTGTGGTGCTAGTTTTCATTCATGGCTGGCTCTTAAGCTATAGGTATTGGCAACCCGTAGTAGAGTTATTAGCACAAGATTATCAGTGCCTTTGTTATGACTTACGGGGATTTGGCGATTCTCAACTCAACAAGGCAGCAAGCGATCGCGCGATCGCTATCTCAAATTCTCTCTCTGTTCAAGCTAATTTGGCTTCTAGTTATACTTTGGCTGCTTATGCCCGAGATTTAGGTATTTTGCTCGAAAAGTTAGGCATTGAGAAAGCTTGGCTGCTCGGTCACTCTTTGGGTGGTAGTATCGCTCTTTGGGGTGCTGATTTGTTTAGCGAAATTGTTAAGGGAGTTATTTGTCTTAATTCTGGGGGCGGTATTTATGTTAAAGAGGAATTTGAACGCTTTCGCTCTGCGGGTCAGCAATTGGTCAAAAGACGTTTTAGTTGGCTTAAATACGTGCCTTTGATCGATTTAGTCTTTGCGCGAGCAATGGTGGCTCGTCCCTTGTCTCGTCATTGGGCGCGTCAGCGCGTTTTGGATTTTGTCAAGGCGGAAACTCAGGCAGCTTTGGGTGCTTTGCTTGATTCGACCACAGAATCTGAAGTTCACCAGTTACCACGAATTGTGGCGCGACTTCAACAACCAGTTTATTTTTTAGCTGGGGCGCAAGATACAATTATGGAACCTAAGTATGTTCGTCATTTAGCCAGCTTTCACCAATTGTTTGGCGATTGTGGCTCTAATGTGATTGAAATTGCTGATTGCGGACATATGTCGATGATCGAACAACCCGATTTGGTAGCGCTGAGGATTAAAGAAATTCTCAGCAAGCACGAATGGCTAGATTAGCTCTTGACAAAATAAAATTGGTCTGAAAAAATTTCCAGCAATAAAGCAAGTTAAAACTGGGAATAATAGGTTAGGTAAGAATGAGTACAACTGGCTTAACAAACCTCGGCTCGACCTGAAAAATTTGCTTGTGAGAATTTTGTTAGGATAGAGCAAGGTTAAGCATAACCAACAAATAACCAAGAAAAAATTTTTGCTCGCGAGCAAGCCAACTAATCACTGATTAATGAAAATTTACTTGTTACCCCAAAAAATCAAAGCTATTTTGCCTAAAGGTAATCAGGATTATCCTGTTAGACTAGGGATGATGAAAAATCGATTGTCAAAGATCGCCCAAAAATACCATTATCTTCATGAGTCTTTAAATGTGGTAGCTGTGGCGTAGAATTAGATTGTAATCCAAGACCAGCATTAATTTAGAGCGCTGGTATTCAGATATTATCCTTAAACCGTTAGCTCGCTCGATGGGGATTGCTGGAATCGGGTCAAAGCAACTTGATAGTATTGCTGTCAAGGATTCGATCTAAGAAAAGCTTTCCCAAAGGTAGCACCAAAAAAACTTTGAACCTACCTAGAGACAACTTTCTTGATTGGATAGGTAAGTTTAAGTAAGTTTTTGAGAGCGGCAAAGCACAAACAAGAACAAAGCTAGTAAGAAAGTATCAGCCTAGGAGAAGCTAACTATGCTACACCGCAAGATTTATCAACTCTGTGCAGATGGTCGTGAAGTTTGCTTGTTCTTGCGGGACCAGCAACGTTGGATTGAAAACGCTCGGATCGTCGATTTAGAAGGCGATTTAGTGACTATTCGTTATGAAACTGAAGAAGATGACGAAGTTAGTTCTTGGGAAGAAATGGTTCGTCTAGAAAGTATTGGTTCTGTAACCCAAAAACTGGCTTCAGTTCCCAGAGGAAACGCAGAAATTCAAGTTTCTGATGATTGTCCCGAAGCGGAACAAATCAGACCCCACTATCCAGAAAGCGATCGCGAGTAATCTCGCCAGTGACTGAAGTTATGTTTCGTTTTGGGGGTCAGCAGGTTCGTACACTGGGCAGTATCCTTCTGGGGTTACTTTGAAACCGTACAGAGGAGAAGCTTGGTTACAGCAGCGCTGACCCCTTTGGTGACGGCAGTTGCCACAACAATCAATATCAATAGGCATTTTGGCGTTGCTGGTTTGAGTTAAAAGTTCCCGTTGCGATAAACCTCTTAAGACTAATTCTTCTCCTTGCCAACGGGCTTCGACTAAACCTGTATCAGCAAAGTTATTCCAACGGGGATCGGTAGTGAGGGAATCAGGTAAATTAATTTTGACGCCATCAGCTAATTCATTCAACTCTCCTTCGTAATGAGTTTCTAGAGGTGCCGCAGGTTGAATAAAGTTGTCCCCAATTGGCAATTCGACAAGGGTTCCTGCCCTAGGAGAATGTAATTGATAGCGATTTTGCAGTTCTTCTAAGCTGGTTAAATCTGCCAAGTAAGCAGGGGAACCGTGGACAAAAATTACGTGCTGGGGACGTAAATTGTGGATGAGCTGAGTAGTATTCAAACCATCACTATGTTGGGCAAGTAAATAAGTTTCGATCCGCAGCCGATTCGAGTTGGGAGAACCAAGAGTCCGAATCTCGCTGGCAAGGCTGAAAATTTGCCTGGGATCGGGTTGCATTTTCAACCGAGGATGTTCGTGGAGTAAAATCAGCCAAGATCCCGACTCCGGATGACAAAATTCTCTTAGTTGAGTAGCATAATCGGTCAGCACGATACAGGGAGATTGACCGATGTTACTGCGATTCTCTGGACTTAAGCGACGCACTCGCGGGCGTACTCGGTCATCCCAAAACAAAGGCTGATGTCGGGCAAAATTTTGTACTGATGCCGGAAAATGAGGCAAAAGTTCTAGATAAGCATCGCAACCTATGGCGACAGTGGCATCAACCCAAATATCCAAATCCCGACCTGTAAACTGATGATGAGAGCGCAAAAGCATCAAAATTTCTTGACCTAAACCCAAAGAAGGTACGGGTAAGAGAACACTTTGAGAATTGGCGATCGCGCGATCGATCCGTTCCATCAGTTGTTTTTCTTGTTGTCTGCGCCGAGGATGTCGCGCTGTACCGTAACTGCCTTCAATAATTAGGACATCGGGCGCTAACCCGCGTAGAGACTCGATTGATAAACCATCTACCAAACGCGAATTAGAAACAGAAAAATCGCCCGTATAAAGCAATTTATAAGCACGCGATCGCTCCTGTTCGGGATTCTTATACGTCAGCAAAATCGCTGCGGCACCAGGTAAATGACCTGCCGGGAACAATTCTGCACTCAAACCATCACAAAATTCTACAGGCGATCGCCAAGGCAAAGCTTGACAAAATTGTGGTATTTCTGCTCTGTTTAACTCTTGCCAATTCAGAGGCAATAACTCCGTAGTTACTTCTGAAGCATAAATTGGCATTTGCGGAAAAGCTTGATGCAGTGCGAGTAAACCTTGTGCGTGATCTGTATGAGCGTGAGAACACAACAACAAATCTGCCGGAGGAGCGCTCAAACTTTCTAGCTCAGAAATATCACTCAAACCACAATCAAGGAGAATGCGGTGAGGTCCCATCCGTACCAACAAACAAACACCTTCTTCCCCATGAGCAACGCCATAGGGAAGACAGGATAACGTAACCAACTCGTCAAAAGTGGTGGAGCGATGTTGATTCATACTCCGTGCCACGGCAAAACCATCTATTTTGCATAAATTGTCATTATATCATGACCAAAGCCTAGTCTTAGAAATTGTCTAGGAAATGCAAAATAGAAAATTCTCAGTGAGCCGAACCATTGCCGTGATAGTTATCAGAATCATAAAATCCGTTTTTAGTGCCAAAGAACAAGCTAGAAAGAATAAAAAGAGCCGTTAAGACTAGCAGCACAACTTTGACATCCATAAATTTCCCTTACCTTCTCCAAATCTTCTAAATACATATTGACATCTTCGGAACGATTAACCAAGAGAATCGGCTGAGCCAATATTTTACTGATTAACTGGCTCAGTAACTTTCTCCTCGGTAGATTCAGGCACCGGAGCAGCAATAGGCACTTCCTCAACTTCCGGAAGTTTTTCCAAAGCCAAACGAGAACTAGAACTACCACCAGAGAGACGTTTGAGTAATTTCGGTCTGGGATCGTGAAGCAGATAAATAATTTCGTCACCTGCACGCCATTCTTCAGAAGCTTTCACTACTTGTAAACGTCTTTCTCGTTTCACCAATAACGGTAATAGTTCGCCCGAACGAATCAAAGCTTTCAAATGCGCTTGTTGGAAAGTAAAACCTGGCTCTTTGAGTACAGTTCTACCCAACTTAACTTGTCCTTCGCTTAAATATTGGTTCCAAGTTTTTATCGGTAGTTGAGCAATAAAAGCTTGGTTAACCTTGGCTTTATTGGTCGGATTATTAGTTTGGCTATTTTTGGGAAAAACGGCTAAGACACGAGGAGGCTGAAATTCCTCGATCGCGCGCTGTCCTAAAACTAAATTCACTTCTCCATTACTGGTGAGCGCCAGAAAAGTCCCGATTGATTCAATTCCTGCTTCTTCTAAAGCATCAGGATCGAGTCCGCTACTTTGAAAGACGCGCAGATTTTCCTCTTCGGCTTTTTGACAAGCTTCGGGGTCAGTGTCAATTAGCACCACTGATTCTCCCTGTTCTTGAAACAATCGTCCAACCAAACGCCCCAAAGGATTACAGCCAATAATTACCGCCCCAGTTGCTTCCGAAGAAGTAATTTTCAGCCAGTGAGCAACCCAACGAGCAGTCAGCCCTTGGACTAAAACTGTCATCATAATCGTCAGGAAAACCAGAGCTTTAATCGAATCTCCGCCATTAAAACCTCTTTGAGTCAGCAAAATAGCGAATAAAGAAGCCACTGAAGCCGAAACAATTCCTCTCGGTCCGACCCAACCTAAAAATAACTTTTGCCGCCAGTTCAGTCCGCTTTTCCAGGTACACAAAGTAACACTCACCGGACGTACTACCAACATCAGCAAGAGAACTGTAAACAGACTTCCCCAACCCAAAGCAAAAATACTGGCGATCGATAAATCGGCTGCTAGCAGAATAAACAGAACCGACACACCAAGGACAGTTAATTGTCCTTTAAAGCGGCGGAGAAGCCTTTCTTCAGGAATAGAAGAAGCTCTCAAGACAATTCCAGCCACCACAGTAGCCATCAGCCCCGATTCCGAACGGACAGTTTGAGCTAATCCAAATAAGCCCCAAACCCCTGCCAAAACTACTAAATTTTTCAGGTCTTCAGAGATAAAACTGCCTAGCTTGAGAATTAAATTCAACAACCAGCCCCCAACAGCACCGATAATGGCTCCAATGCCCAAACGGAGCAAGAGACCGCTAACTATTTCGACAGCACCAGCATCGCTATTAAAAATCGTGTCTAAAACGACGACAGCTAAAATTGCGCCTACTGGGTCGATTAAAACTCCTTCGCCCTCTAGTAAAGTAGCTACTTGTCGGTCTACTTCCACATATTTGAGCAAGGGACTAATTACCGTCGGTCCGGTAACTACCACTAAAGAAGCATAAAGAAATGCCAGGGGCCAAGGGAATTCTGCCAGCCAATGGGCTGCCATCCCGCCCCCAAGCAAAGTAAGTAGGGTTCCAAAGGTAACTAAGTTACGCAAACTACCAGAAACTCTACCTAAAGCTCGTAATTCTAAATTCAGTCCTCCCTCAAACAGAATCACGGCTACTGAGAGAGCTACAATCACTTCCAGACCAACACCCAACTCGTGAGGGTGCAGCAAGTCTAAACCGTCGCTACCCAGCATGATGCCGAATAGCAGTAAGAAGACGATGCTTGGCACTTTCAGATATTCAGCCACAACCTGGGCACTAATGCCTGCAAGGACTGCGATTACTATTTGTAGGGTAAGTTCAAAAGATCCTTCCATAGGCTTTATTTTCGCAGGCGAGCAACTCAGGTTTCGATCGATGGCTTTGTACTTTGACAAAGCATTAGCTTAGTTTAATAAATTCCTTTGACAATTGCTTGAGAGATTTCAACCAGGATTTTCTACCAATATGGTTTTTTTCCATCTACCTTGGTTAAAAATTGCCTTTGATGAGCAATATTTACCAGGCTTGAGTTTGACAGTTAAGTAGCGGACACTTTATTTTATCGATCTTTAGGTTTTTACACGCACTTGCGTAAGTTGGATTGTTGCTAATGTCGGTGAGGGAATTTTTTCTTACTCTAGTTGTAGAGGTGAGTTGGTTTGGATTTGGTAGGTACTAAGGTAAATACATTAATAAGCTTTGATTATCCTCTGGGTGCTGATGAGTAATTTTAACAAAAGTTTTCCCGTTAGGAAGTTACGTTTGTGTATTTTGGTTCATTCTGGGTATTTTAACATCTGCATTCTGGAAAAAGTTCGGCGATAGTATCCGGCGATCGCGCCAAGGTTGGTGAAATTTGTTTTGGCTGAGTTCGATTGTGGTTAGTTTAGATATTTTACTGGGAAAGTTAAGATCGTTATGCTGTCTGGAAATGGAGATTTCACTTGCAGCTTTTGATTTGAAGAGAAGTAGAGCTTAATTTCCTGTCTCAAGTTGGATTAAGCAGGAAAAAATTTTACCTAAAAACAATTTGGGAAAAATTTAAGGAGGCGATCGCGCAGATCTTAACTCCGATCTGGCTGTCGCTGAGAGACTATAGAAATAGGTTAAGTGTTTTAACTGAGAAATCAAAAAAAGTAATCTCAATTATATGTAACTTATGGAGCGTCAAACTTTTGCTTGGGGTCGTTTAGGAAAGACGATTCGTCGCCACGATCGAGGTATTGAATGGCTGTGGATTTTAGGTTTACTGCTAGCTGCTTTGATTCTCTATTTGACTAATTTGGGTAGTTTGCCACTGCGAGATTGGGATGAAGGGACGATCGCTCAAGTGGCTAAGGAAATCTGGCAGGGAGATTGGCTGTTTCCGACTTTGTGGGGAGAGCCTTATCTGAATAAACCTCCTTTGATTCATTGGGCGATCGCGTCTCTGTATTCGTTTGCAGGTGTGTCGGAGTGGACGACGCGCTTACCTAGTGCTTTGCTGAGTGCGGTTTCTGTACCGTTACTTTACTGTTTGGGGAGAGAACTTTTTCCGGTTCGCACTCCTGCGGTTTTTTCGAGTTTAGTTTATTTAACTTTATTGCCTGTTTTACGTCACGGACGTTTGGCAATGCTTGATGGACCGATTCTTTGTTTTACAATCTTGACTATCTGGTGTACTTTGCGATCGCGTCGCGATTTGCGTTGGGCTTTGGGTACGGGGATTGGTTTAGCTTTAATTGCTTTGACTAAGGGGATTATGGCTTTGTTAATTGCGGCGATCGCTTTGTCTTTTTTGGCTTGGGATACGCCACGATTGCTGTTTTCGGTTTATTTTTGGACTGGTTTGTTTTTGGGGAGCGTTCCGGCGATCGCTTGGTATGTTGCTCAATGGCAGCAGTATGCTGGTGATTTTCTCAGCACTGGGATCTTGGATCAGTCCCTAAGCCGTATTTGGACGACTGTGGAAAATCACGACGGCCCGTTTTGGTACTACTTGTTGGAAATTGTCAAGTATCCTTGGCCTTGGCTTTTGTTTGCTGTTTATGGTTGGCGCTTGGCTTGGGAAAATCGTAACTGGGGTTGGGCAAAATTAGTTTTGATTTGGAGTGGTGTTTATTTAGTCTCTGTGTCGTTAATGGCGACGAAACTGCCTTGGTACATTCTGCCTCTTTATCCTGCTTTAGCTTTGGCTGCTGGAGCGGAATTAGCGGAAGTTCGTGCTTTGCCGAGTTTTCGTGCTTATCCTCGTTGGTGGACGATTATTTTAGCTTTCCTCGCACTGGTAGCTACTGTGGCTAGTATTTATTTTGGCATTACGGCTCAGAGCGATCGCTCTTTAATTATTATTTTGGGAGCAGTTGCTTTAACCGCAGTCACGGCGGCAGTTTTAATTGAAAGAAAGGACGAGCAATTTATTTCGATGTTGGTTTGGGGAATGTATGTCTCGTTGTTGCTCTTTGTTAGTTCTCCCCACTGGATTTGGGAGCTAAATGAGGCTTTTCCCGTTCAACCAGTGGCGGGAATAGTTAAACTAACTACGTCGAGAAATGAAACTGTTTACACTTCTTTCGACTATCGCCGTCCTTCGCTAGATTTTTATAGCGAGAAACCTATTTTACCGCCTCCTGAAGCTGAGTTAGAACAGCTACAACAAAATCGAGCAGCAACAAATATTAGTTCCCCAGAAGAACTTAAATTAGAGTGGTTCCAACAATATTGGCAAAACCAAGCAACACCTTACCTGTTGCTCTCGGCTGATACTTTAAGTCAGTTGAATTTAGAATCAGTCCAAGAGTTAGGTACTGCACCTCCTAACTTTGTCCTGATTGGTAAAAGCGAAACTGAAAAATAAGTTCGATCGAAAGAAACAAACAATTTCTCAAGCTAACAATCGTACCAGCTTGAGAAATTTATTTTTTTACTCGAATCTCGCGTCCAACCGTTCTGAATAACAAGACGAAAAACAACCTAAGTTACCCTCAACCCGCAATTAGGTGGGTAGAGGGATTAATGCTCAAAGTGCAATCGCTAATTTTCAACTTTTAGGTTAGCGAATCTCTGACTCAGATTCGATTCCAGGCAAGTTTTTTTTAAAGAATGTTAACCCCAGCAACGATGAGGTTGTTTTTTTAGCTGTTCGAGCTGTTTTCCCCTGCTAACTTCCTTTCAACAGTAGCTAGGGTAGCTAGCAAGCTTATTCTTCATCAAATTCATCATCATCATCAGCATTAATTTGCTTAAGATGAATATGTTTTCGTCCTAGAGTAATCTCAAATTCATCTCCTGGTTTCAAGCCCATCTTTCTTGTGTAAGCGGAGCCGATCAAGAGATTATGGTTAGACTGCACGCTAATTTTATAACTAGCAGAGCGTCCGCCACGACCGTTCCCGTTAGAAGTGCTATCTAATTCAATTCCCTCTGCATCAATAAGAGCATTGAGGAACTTCATCATATTAACGCGCTCGATACCGTTTTTGGTGACGGTATAGTAACCACATTCTCTAGCTTTTTCCTCTTTACTGAGGTTTCCTAAGTCTTTAACTTTCCTGACCAATGCTTCCCCGGTTAAGGGTTCTGGTTTTTTCTTTTTATTAGCCATCAACTCGATCTCAAACTAATGACTTGTATAGTTTACAAGTTCTTTGCCTAATTATACAGTAACAAAGATAATAAAATCTTTGTCTGTTATCAGTAGATAATTATATATTACACGCATCAGGTCAACTCGATGCAAGGAATTGGTCGAGTCAAGAAAAATCTCTTAGGGTTCAATCTGCGATTTTCAAAAGAACATCTACAATGCCTATGGATGAAGGTAGCGACAGCAGAGGATTTTTGGGAGAATACAGACAGAATAGTGAAGCATTCAACCAAAGTGTTTGGGTTGATGTTTAATCGGCGACTATGCTGAAGCTTAGTAATTAGTAATTATTTACCAGTTACAGTGGTTGAGAGATGAAGAGCTAAAAAAATAACTATTGAAGTTCTAGGTATTAACACTGGTACGAGTTAGATTTTTGCACCACGATGCTAAAAGAATAGCTTACCACTATGAGAACCAAAGTGCGCTCGCGCTTTGATTCAATTAATCAGTTTGAGATAATCGTTAGAGAGAAGCTAGAAACCTCTTTTAAAGATGAAATTAACTACTCGCGGACATTACAGCGTCAAAGCGTTATTAGATATTAGTTTGCAGCCGAAGCAAAAACCTACTTCAGTGAAGGAGATTTCGTCTCGACAAGATATTCCTGCGGCTTATTTAGAAAAGTTACTGATCGAAATGCGTCGTGCTGGTTTGGTAAAGTCAGTGAGAGGAGCTTATGGAGGCTATAAACTTGCTCGTCAACCTGCACAAATTTCTCTCGGAGAAATCTTAGCCGCAGTGGGGGAAACTGTTATGCCACTTTCTCATCATACTCCTGATACTTCTGCTACTGAAGATTGGGTAACATTTTGTTTGTGGCAAAGATTACACGAAAAACTCCAAGAAGCTCTTTACAGTATTACCTTGGCAGACCTATACTATGATGCTCGTAGTTGGCAAGCTGCTCTGGGAGAAGAAACTAGCTTTGTGGTTTAAACGAAGCGAGCAAAACTAAAATAAACTGGCGATCGCCTAAATGTTACTTTTTATTTACTTATCGAGCCTAAACTTTATCGATTATGACAAAAACTAACGAATCTGTAACTTATCAAGGTGGCTGTCACTGCGGTGCAATTCGCTTCCAAGTGGTGGTTGACAAACACGAGGGTTTGGAGTGTAACTGCTCGATTTGTCGCAAGAAAGGTTTTTTACACTTGATTGTTCCCCCCGCACAATTTGAGTTACTTAAGGGGGCTGATTGTTTATCTACCTACACCTTTAACACGGGAACTGCTCGACATACATTTTGCCGTGTTTGTGGTATTCATCCGTTTTATCGTCCTCGTTCTCATCCGGATGCTTATGATGTCAACATTCGCTGTCTAGATGGGGATTTGCTGTCTCGATTTGAGATCGAATTTTTCGATGGTGCACATTGGGAAGCAAATGTTGAGAAAATCCGCCAATAAGCGATCGCGATCGTGATGAACCCAGATTACATTACCCTTAACTCGCTCAATTATTCACTAATTTTAGTTCTCGCTGCAACTTTAGATTATCTGGTTGGAGATCCTTGGGCTTTACCTCATCCGGTGCAATTTATGGGCTGGATAATTTCTCGCTACACGCAGTTTGTCCTACAAAAGTTTAGCAGTAAACTGGCAAGACGAATAGCGGGAATCGGCTTAACGATCGCGCTAATCTTTGGTAGTGCGATCGCTGGTTGGTCGATCGTTCGAGGTGCAATTTGGCTGCATCCGATCTGGGGTCTTCTTGCTCAAACTATTCTTTTAGCTAGCTGTTTTGCAACTCGCAGTTTACGCGCTGCGGCTGAGGATGTTCTCCAACCATTAATAACAGGAAACTTAACTGAAGCTCGAAGTAAATTAAGCCGATATGTGGGTCGAGATACAGAAAATCTTGACGAAGGGGAAGTGCTACGGGCTGTTTTAGAAACGATCGCTGAAAATACAACTGATGGGGTGACAGCACCGCTATTTTATGCTATTGTTGGTGCATTTTTACCGGGAATTGGTAGCGTTCCTTTTGCACTTGCTTATAAAGCAGCGAGTACCTTGGATTCGATGGTAGGTTATACCAAAGAACCATATCTAGATCTCGGTTGGTCGAGTGCGAAATTAGAAGATTTATTAACTTGGTTTCCCTGTCGGCTGACGGTGTTAACTATTGCTTGGCGATCGCCAAAATTTTTTCAGGTCTGGAAACTTTGTCTGCGAGATGCGAAAGCCGATCCTAGTCCTAATTCGGGTTGGAGTGAATGCGCTTTTGCGGCGGCTCTCAATGTACAGTTGGGAGGAACAAATTTCTATGGTGGGGTTCTTAAGTACAAACCGCTTTTGGGAGAACCCAAAGAATCAATTACTCCAGCGAAAATTCAGCAAGGGTTGCAGTTGATGCGCTTTTGTTTTTTGCTGTGGCTGGGGTTCGCTTTGGTAATTTTTTTAGCCGAATCAATTTGGTTTCCGGGTTAATTTTGCTATTTTTGGCGCGCGTTATTACCCAAAAGTCAAGATAAGTCAAGATAAATTAAACTGAACTGGAAAGTAGATATCGCAACATTCGGGATGTGAGTTCTGAAATTATCCCGAATGTAGCTACTGCTGGGAGAAATACCAGCAAAAATTGTTATTTCGATAAACAACATGAAACGATCGCAAATTCTCAAGTTACTTGCTCTTTTGACCGTTGCCTTTTCTTTCCCGACACTAATTAAACATCTCGTTCCGTCTTTACCCGCCGCAGTAGCCCAAGATTCAACTCAAAATCAAGCTTCTACTCAATATATATGGCCCGCCCAAGGTACTTTTGCTTATGGCTACCGCAGCGATCATCCAGGAATCGATATCGCTGGACCGATGGGAATGACAGTTATGGCGGCGGCAGATGGTGAAGTGGTAACTTCTGGTTGGGATGACTTTGGTTTAGGTAACGAAATCCGGATTAAACATTCTGATGGTAGTTTGACAGTTTACGGTCACAATCAAACCTTATTAGTGAAGAAAGGTGACTTTGTGCGCCAAGGTCAAGCGATCGCTTATATGGGTAGTACGGGTAACAGTATCGCACCTCACGTCCATTTTGAACTTCATCGCAACGGTAATCTTATTAATCCTCTACCTTTTCTACCGCCTTTAGTTGCAGGTAAAATTCCCTCACCCCAAATAGTTACATCTCAACCAGTCGCGCCGAGAGTAGCAGCAACTAACAGTATTTCTTCAGCAGCAAAATGCGCTGGTGAAGCGATTATTGCTGGGGAAACTGATAACTTTCGCGTCAGCGTTTGTCAGCAAAATGACCAGTTAGTTTATATCGGACAATCTAAACAAAATCCCACGGTTTTTGTACGTTTACCTGCTTATTCTCTCGGTGGCGGTCAATATCGCGCTGATAATGGCAGTTACTCTTATTATGTCAGTCCGGGACGAGTTGAAGTTATGCGTAACGGTCGTCAAATTCGTACTGAAGTTTTGTACTAAAGCAAAAGCTTTATTTTTCTTTAAATCAGGATTTCGCTACAGCTACCTAGACTTAAGGAGGATGCGAGATCCTTTTTCTTCTCCTTAAACTTGTCACATCGTCAATTAGCAGTATAATGGTTGCATAACCAAGTTAATTTCCGTTAAATTGACGCTAATTGATGAAAAAATTAGCAAAAATTAATATTTAGAAATAAAAAAAGGAGGAAAGCGTGGAAGCACTCGCTTATGCTCAATCTTACTCTGCTTACGAAGAAGCAGCAGGTATCGAGTACGACCTTCCTGAATTGAAGTTGAATTGGACAAAATTACCCAATTCTACTTGGCTAAATTTACTCGGAGTTGCTGTTTTATTAGGTTCTCTGAGTGCGGCAGTTCCAGCCTCAGCCTTAGTAGTTAATACTCCTAGCGGTGGTTGTTTGAATGCACGCACTGGTCCTGGCACAAATTATGGGAGAGTTACTTGTGTCCGCAATGGCGCTTCGCTGAAACCTGTAGTGGCTACCAGTGGCAGTTGGTACAAGCTTTCTAGCGGGAATTGGGTCTATGGTCCATATACTAGCGGCAACCGATTAGGTGGTAGTACAGTTCTGAAATCAGGAGTTGGTTCTTCGGGTGTACCTGTAAGAACTTTACAAGCAGGTTTACGCCGTGGTGGTTATGGGATTGCTGTAGATGGGGCTTACGGTCCGAGGACAACCGCAGCCGTTGCTAATTTTCAGGCAAAATACGGTTTAGCGATCGATGGTGTTGCTGGACCAAATACGATCGCCAAGATGAAAGGTTTAGGGCTAATCTAAGAAAGATTCAATTCAACAATTTGTGTTTCCCCTGTTGGTTTGGTAGGTTACTCCATTCCAACAGGGGGATTCTTTTTTGATGATTGAGGATTCGGAGAGTAGATAGACAAGAAGGATAAACTGATAACTGTTTACTGATAAATGCGGCTACGTGCTAACTGATATGGTATCTCAAGTTATTGAAATTCTTTCTCATGAAGAAATCCGTCGTACTCTAACTCGCCTTGCTTCGCAAATTGTCGAACAAGCGGGTGAAATTTCTCAACTCGTATTGTTAGGTATTCGCACCAGAGGAGTACCTTTAGCCCAATTGCTAGCAACTCAAATCGAAATGCTCGAACAAGTGCAAGTTGCTGTGGGGGCGTTAGATATTACCTTTTATCGAGACGATCTCGATCGCATTAAGATCCGCACTCCTGCGAAAACTGAGATTCCTTTCGACTTAACTGGTAAAATTGTTGTCCTGGTTGATGATGTAATCTATAAAGGGCGAACAGTTCGCGCTGCTTTAAATGCCGTTACCGAATATGGACGACCCGAAGCAATTAGATTAGCAGTTTTAGTTGACAGAGGACATCGTCAGTTACCTATTCATCCCGATTTTGTTGGTAAAATGCTTCCTACTGCTAGTGATGAACAAGTAAAAGTTTATCTCCAAGATGTAGATGGAAGGGATGCAGTGGAATTAATCAAATTAACTTAGGTGTTGGTGGTTCCGTTGCGAGAGAAAATCAAAATTGTTCGTTCAGCCGTCGATAGGTAAATTTATGAGTAATACCCAGACGCGCAAAGCCGATCATTTACGGATTTGTCTGGAAGAAGATGTACAGTTTCATTCTTTAACGAATGGGTTAGATAACTATCGCTTTCTTCACTGTTGTTTACCAGAGTTAGATTACAGCGAAATCGATCTGAGTACCACCTTTTTAGCGAAAAAGTTGGGTGCGCCGCTATTAATTTCTTCGATGACGGGCGGTACGGAAAAAGCAAAAATGATTAATTATCGCTTGGCGGAAGTTGCCCAAACTTATAAACTGGCGATGGGGGTTGGTTCGCAACGGGTAGCGGTGGAAAATCCCGATGTCGAGCATACTTTTGCGGTGCGATCGCTCGCTCCGGATATTCTTTTATTTGCTAATCTGGGAGCGGTTCAGCTTAATTATACTTATGGTATTAAAGAATGTTTGCAAGTGATTGACATTTTGCAAGCTGATGCTTTAATTTTGCATCTCAATCCCCTCCAAGAATGTATTCAAACCCAGGGCGATACTAATTTTCATAAAATTCTTGACAAAATCGAAAATTTGTGCGATAGAATTTCTGTGCCAGTGGTGGTGAAAGAGGTAGGTAACGGGATCTCAGCGAAAATGGCGCAAAAATTGATTAACGCGGGAGTTAGCGCGATCGATGTAGCCGGGGCTGGGGGGACTTCTTGGGCAAAAGTGGAAAGCGAAAGGGCGGAAAATCCTTTACAGCGTAGACTAGGCAAAACCTTTGCTAATTGGGGCATCCCGACAGCAGAATGTATTGTCAAAATTCGCGATTTGAATCGAGAGATCCCCTTAATTGCGTCGGGAGGATTACGAAACGGGCTAGAAGCGGCAAAAGCGATCGCCCTGGGAGCAAATTTAGCAGGAATGGCGTTTCCCTTTTTACAAGCTGCGTCAGAAAGCAGCGAAGCCTTAGAATTTTTAGTAGAAGTGCTACTCGCCGAAATCAGTACCGTCTTATTTTGCACCGGAAACCGAACTTTAGCCGATTTGCAACACTCTCAATCTCTTCAGAAGCTACGATAGAAAATATACGAGTCTTTGGGATGGGAAAATTTGCACCCAAAATCTCCACAAATTAATGTTTATTTTAATGCGTGTCGATCGCATAACAAGATGCGTCAATTTATTCAACAAACCTTTGCCAGTATAATTGGAACCCTCGCCGGATTAATTCTCTTTGCGACTTTAGGCATTAGCGGATTAGTTTTGTTAATCGTTTCTGCGAGTTTAGAAGCAGAAGGTCCCAACGTTAAAGATAAATCGGTCTTAGTTTTCGATCTTTCGACTCAAATTGCCGATACCGAACCGCCAGCGACTTTCACAGAAGCGATCGCTGGAGAAGCTGCGGCGACGATCGCTTTACGCGAAGTCCTCGAAGCGATTGAAAAAGCCACTGAAGACGATCGCATCATCGCTATTTTCCTCGACGGTAGCGGTGAAGGTGGTGGAAGTGGTTACGCGACTCTGAGGGAAGTTCGCAATGCTTTAGAAGAATTTCAAAATGCTGGAAAAGAAATTATCGCCTACGATGTAGATTTTTCCGAAAAAGAATATTACGTTGCTTCGATCGCTGATACAGTGGTTTTAAATCCAATGGGAGCAATGGAATTAAATGGTCTTAGTTCCGAACAATTGTTCTTAGCTGGTGCTTTAGATCGCTATGGGATTGGGGTTCAAGTGGTAAGAGTGGGAAACTACAAAGCCGCAGTTGAACCATTTATTCGTCAGGAATTATCGCCAGAAAATCGCCAACAAACTCAAGCTTTGTTAGCCGATCTTTGGCAAGAATTTGTCGGGACAGTGGGCGAAAGTCGGGAATTAAAGCCTCAAGAGTTACAGGCGATCGCGAATACCAAAGGTTTATTACTTCCTGAAGAAGCCCAACAACAAGGTTTAGTCGATCGCGTTGCTTATTTTGACGAAGTTGTCGCTGATTTGAAAGAATTAACTGAAGCGAAAGAGAAAGATAAGTCATTTAAGCAAATTTCCTTGGAAAATTACGGCGATGTGGCGTTGCGAAATTCGCGCGATCGCTCCTCCGAGAACAAAATCGCGGTAGTATACGCTGAAGGAGCTATTGTTACAGGTCAAGGTGGAGTCCAGCAAGTCGGTAGCGATCGCTTCGCCCAAGAATTGCGAAAACTACGCCGAGATGAAGATGTCAAAGCCGTAGTTTTGCGAGTCAATAGTCCCGGTGGAAGTGCCACCGCTTCGGACATTATTCTGCGAGAATTAAAGTTAATTAAAGACGAAAAACCTTTAATTGTTTCAATGGGCGATGTAGCGGCTTCTGGTGGTTATTGGATTGCTACCGCAGCCAGCCAAATTTTTGCCGAACCGAATACCATTACTGGTTCAATTGGCGTTTTTGGCTTATTACCAAATGTGGAAGAATTGGCAAACGAAAATGGAATTACTTGGGATGTCGTCAGAACTAATAATTTAGCAAATTTAGATACAATTGCTCGTCCGAAAACTGAAGCAGAACTAGCAATTTATCAAAGGTTTGTTAATCAGGTTTATAACCAGTTTCTCAACTTAGTAGCCGAAGCCCGAAACCTTCCCCCAGAAAGGGTTGCCCAAATTGCCCAAGGTCGAGTTTGGTCTGGTGAAGATGCCAAACAAATTGGTTTAGTTGACCAAATTGGCGGTATTGATGCAGCAATTAATTACGCGGCTGAAGAAGCTAAATTAGGCGACGATTGGGAAGTGCAAGAGTATCCTTATATTCAAAGTTTTGAAGAAAGGCTGGTGAAGAAACTTACGGGGAGTTCGATTAAACAGGAAAATGTTGACCCTTTAACTCAGGAATTTCGCAAGTTAAAAGAAGATTTGGCTATTTTGCAAAGTCTCAACGATCCTAGAGGTATTTATACTTTGTTACCTTTTGATTTACGCATTAAGTAACTTTGGTAATTGGTATCACCCAATCCCCAATCCCCAATCCCCAATCCCTAATCCCCAATCTCAAAGGGAAATTCTTGCTGGATTTCCCAAAGTTTATTGTTGTGGAGTAATAAGGTAAGATTGGGAACAGTAAAATGATAGTTTAGCGAGTTGTTTTGATATTCTTTCCAAGCAGCACGAAAATTGCTTTTTGTCAAGTCCTTGAAAGCAACTGTCATGTGAGGTGCAAAGGGACGAGATTTTGCTTTCGGATCGACAATACCACAAGTATTTCGCAGATGTTCAGTTAACTTTTGTTGAATAGCGATGAGTTCCGGAGTGCGAAGCGGATTAATATAAATTACGCGCGGAGGAAAAGCCCCAAAACCCTCAAGAGTTACCGGAATTGGCGCTTCTTGAGCCGCAAACTCTGCTAAACTTTTTTCCAGAAGCGGTAAATTTTCCCACAGCCATTTAAAAGGACTTTGCAAAGTAATATGTGGTGGAGAATTCAGCGCGTGACGAGAATTGTAAACTTCTGCAAAATGCTCCTTGATTTTAGTCGCAACTTGCTGTACCTCTTCTGGAGGTAACAAAGCAATAAAAAAGAGACGTTCTTCACTCACAGCTTCAACAACTTTTGTTTTGAGCAAAAGTAGGGATTATTTATTTTCCCAAGATAGCACTTTCTGAGGAGTTATTTGGCGATCGCCAAACCGAATCAGATTAGCTGTCTAGATGTAATTATTTAGTTTGTTCGGGTTGCGATGACGCGAAATTGTGTAGAGACTAAAATGCAACGTCTCTAAATAGTCTGCATCTGTAGCCTTGCTTTAGGTAAATGGTATTAGAAAGTATAGCAGATCCTGCCCACCCTTTTCGCTTCTGAAAAAGTATAGGGAAGAAACCTTTAACATTCACTCACAAGTAGATTAATCCGAAAACTTACACATTTGTTGTTCTTGAAGCGGACAAATACGATTTGTAAGCTGATTTTCTTCCAAGTTAAGCCAAGTCAAACTACTCAAAGAAGAGAGAGGGGAAATATCTACTATTTGATTGTATCCCAAATAAAGCTCAGTCAAATTAATCAAAGAAGATAGGGGAGAAACATCTACTATTTCATTACCTGCGAGATCGAGATAAATCAAATTAATCAAAGAAGATAAGGGAGAAACCTCTACTATTTCATTACCTCCCAGATTAAGCCAAGTCAAACTACTCAAAGAAGAAAGAGGCGATATATCCACTATTTCATTAGCTAACAAATTAAGCTCAATCAAACTACTCAAAGAAAAAACGGGCGAGATATCTTTTATTTCATTGTAAGCCAAATCAAGCTCAGTCAAACTACTTAAAGAAGAAAGAGGGGAGATGTCTCTTAATTCATTGAATTGTAAATTAAGCTCAGTTAAACTACTCAGAGAAGATAGAGGCGAGATATCTACTATTTTATTGTCACTTAGATAAAGCTCAGTCAAATTCCTCAAAGAAGATAAGGGAGAAACATCTGCTATTTCATTACCTCCCAGATTAAGCCAAGTCAAACTACTCAAAGAAGAAACAGGCGAGACATCTACTACTTCATTATCACTCAGATCGAGTCCAGTCAAACTACTTAAAGAAGAAACGGGCGAGATATCCACTATTTGATTGATACTCAAACGAAGCTCAGTTAGATTAGTTAGAGAAGAAAGAGGAGAAACATCTACTATTTGATTGTTGTATAAATTAAGCTCAGTTAAATTAGTTAAAGACGAAAGGGGGGAAACATCCCTAATTTCATTGCTTTCCAGAATAAGCTCAGTCAAACTACTTAATTTTTCTTCAGCTAACTGGCAATTTGAAGTTTCAGCTTTTTCTAGCAAAACCTTCACCGTATGTTGAGCATCTGAGTTTAAGCTAGCTTGATTGTTGCACCAATCAGCAAAACTCTCAAATTCCCCCTCCTGTGCGACAACTGTTTGACTTGTCAACATCGTCGCAGCAGAAACCACAGCCAAAGCTACCCCATTCATCAATTTACCGTACTGTTTCATGGTTAATGTGAATAAAAATGTGCTACAAATAATGTTCTAACACATTTGAATTTATCAACAAGACTTTGTAGAGACGTTGCATGCAACGTCTCTACACAATTTCGTCTAGCAGAGATAAAACAAATTAGGATGAGTTCGAGAGCCAAACTTTCAAAAAAAACTACCTTAATTTTAATCTTCAAACCAACAAACAGAGCTTTCTTCGAGGGGACAAATAGGCTCTGCAAGCTGATTTTCTTTCAGATTAAGAAGAGTTAAGTTACTCAGAGAAGATAGAGAAGATATATCTACAATTTCATTCTCTTGCAGAGAAAGATTAGTTAAATTAGTCAGAGAAGATAAACCAGACACATCAACTATTTCATTATTGGTTAAATCAAGCCGAGTCAAATTAACTAGAGAAGATAAACCAGACACATCAACTATTTGATTTTGTCCCAAAAAAAGAATAGTTAAATTACTCAAAGAAGATAGGGGAGAGATATCTACTATTTGATTGTCGCTCAGACGAAGCCAAGTCAAATCACTAAGAGAAGATAAACTAGATACATCTACTATTTGATTGTTACCTAGGTCGAGATTAGTCAAACCTTTCAGAGAAGATAAACTAGATACATTCCTAATTTGATTTTCTTCCAGCTTAAGCCCAGTCAAATCGGTTAAAAAAGATAGAGAGGATATATCAACGATTTTATTGTTTCTCAAGTCAAGCAAAGACAAATTAGTCAGAGAAGATAGAGACGATATATCAATAATTTCATTGTTTCTCAGGTCTAGCCAAGTTAAATCGCTTAGAGAAGATAAAGATGATATATCTACTAAACGATTATTTGCCAGACTAAGCAAAGTTAAATTTCTCAGAGAAGATAAAGGCGATATATCTACTAGGGAACTGTTGTTCAACCCAAGCAAAGATAAATTAGTCAGAGAAGATAGAGGCGAGATATCTCTTATCGAATTATAGCCCAGACTAAGCCAAGTCAAATTGGTTAAAGAAGATAAGGGTGAGATATCGCTTAGATAATTGTTATATACAAAAAGCTTCTTTAAATTACTCAGAGAAGAGAGGGGAGATAAATCGCTAATTTGGTTATCTCCAAGTTCGAGTAAAGTCAAATTGTTAAGAGAAGAAAGGGGGGCTATTTCTTGGATTTGGTTACTATCTAGTCGTAGCGAGGTTAAATTACTTAGAGCAGACAAAGAGGATACATCTACTATTTGATTAGCGGATAGGTCAAGTACAGTTAAATTTGTCAAAGAAGAGAAACTAGAGACATCCTTAATTTGATTTTTTCTCAAATAAAGTACGTTTAACTTGGTTAAGTAAGAAAGACCAGAAACATCCTTTATTTGATTTTTTTCTAGGTCAAGCCAAGTTAAATTACTGAGAGAAGATAGAGAAGATACATCTTCAATTTGGTTATTTTTTAAGTCAAGTACAGTTAAATCTTTTAGAGAAGATAAAGGCGATATATCGGTAATTTTATTGTCATTCAGTTTAAGCAAAGTCAAATTAGTTAGAGAAGAAAGAGGAGAGATATCTACTATTTGATTACCTTTTAAATCAAGTTCGTTGCGAAAACGTAACTCCAAGTCAGCCATTAAACAATCTGAATTTTCAGCTTTTTTGAGCAAAACTTTCACGGTATGTTGAGCATCTGGGTTTAAACTATCTCGATTGTTACACCATTCGGAAAAACTGTCGAATTGTCTTGGTTGCGCGACGACTATTTGACTTGTGATGACTAGCGAAGAAGAAATGATTCCCAATGCTACTGCGCTCATCAATTTACTGTGCTGTTTCATCGTTGATGTGAATTAAAATGTGCTACAAGTAATGTTTTAGCACACTTGAATTTACAGATGAGAAATGAAGCTCGAAAAATCTAGCAATTTTCGACGATTTGTGAAAGAATATTTTGGTGGTGGGAGCGTCTCGCTCCCTGATATCAAAAAAAATATCAAAAGGTAAGTTATTAATAGCGAGCAAGATGCTCGCACTACACCAGTCTACCCAAGTTGTAATTATCTAAGAAGAAATATGCCTTGGTTTGTAAAGATTGAAAAAGGAATTGTTGACAAAACAACCTTCGACAAATATGTTCCAGATCATGTAAATTACGTCAAAGAATTAATCGCGAAAGGACATCAAGCCCGTACTGGCTATTGGGGAGAATATGGCGGCGGAATGTTATTATTTCAAGCAGAATCAAGAGAAGAAGCTGAAATAATCGTCCGCGAAGATCCTTTAATTAAAAATAATTGTGTCTCTTGGGAATTGCACGAATGGTGCATTATTGTTGAGTAAAATTTATCCCGTAGGGGTAGCGCCCCCGTGCCTACCCCCTCTTCATTATTGAAGAAAATATCGGCTTCAAATCAAACTTTAGCTACAACTTTTTCTGACTTTTCAGTTAACGAAGCTAGCTTTTTTTGCTGGTTTTCTGCCTTATTCATCCGGAAAAAATTCATTGCCCATAAACCACCTAAAAACAACAAACCCAATCCTGGAGAAAACTCAAACGGAACCGCCGTAGCTGGGGTACTAGCTACATAATCTCCAAACCCACTGTCAGTGAAATATAAACCACCAAAGCCTGGTTGAAAACTCAACCTGTTAAAGTTGGGATTTCCGCTTGTAGCAAAATCAATAGAACCACCATTCGGACCTCCTCCTGAGCCGCCAAAATTAACAAATCTAGTTCCATTACTTTCGCTGATTTGGACTAAAACATTAGCTACAGGAGTTGCAATATCGGCATTATCAAAGAAATTAGTACCGCCGAAATTGAAATTGAAACTGTAGTTAGGTAGGGTAGTTAAACCAAATGTACCATTACCTAGATCGCCATCATAACTGAAAGTACCCGTACCAACTATGGTTGAATCGATTGCTCCACTGGGAGTGTTATCAAAACTAAAAGTAACACTAAATGCTTGTGCAGGTAAAGAAGCACTCACCAGACAAAGTGCTGCACTAACTACACCCAAACCTTGAGAAAGGAAATTAACTTTCATTATTTAATAACTCCAGATTTTCAGTTTCAAAGGGGATTTGCTCGTGCTACTATTTGCACGAGCAAATCCCCTTTGTCTAGGTTTAGTTGAAACATTTAATTAAAGGATCGGAAAATAACCAATTGATTAATAAAATAGGAAAGAAAATGTTATAAATGTGGTGTAGAAACTAAAATGTAAGGTCTATTCTAAGTGATTATGCGTAGCAAACATAACGATATTTCAGATTATTTTTAGCAATTATCCAACCCAGGCAAAACCAAACTTCTAATAGCTAAAATTCTTTTCAGAAAAGTAAAAATCAACAGTTGAGTTGTCTTGAGACGACTTAGGCTATTAGCCAGGGATTTAAGCCCCAGGCAGTTTGGATGAAGCGAATCTCAACACATGACGACTTAATGTGCTATGGTAGTAAATGACCCGGACTCGTGCGGTCACAACGCCCAAACCTTGTCAGAACCGGAAGGTAGCAGCAATACGGGATGCTTGTGGCAGGCGCGAAATCCGGGTCTTCTCGTTTCTGGATTGGTGTTCAACATTAAAAAGCAATCTCTAAACTAAACCCAGGTAGTACATCTTCTCCAGACAAGATTACAGGCGTTTCTACCACTTCGACATCCTGCATTTGGCGATAAATTTCTACTTGCCGATCTTGGGGATTAATTAGCCAACCTAAGCGTAAACCACTGCGAAGATATTCCTGCATTTTAGCTTGTAGGGGTTGGAGGCGATCGCTCTTAGATCGCAATTCAATCAGAAAATCGGGACAAATTGGCGGAAAACCCGATCTTTCCTCTTCACTCAAGGCTTCCCAGCGCGATAATTCTACCCAAGAGGCATCGGGGGCGCGAGATCCACTTCCAGGTAAACTAAAGATAGTCTGAGAACTGAACGCGATACCGAGTTTTGTCTGACGATTCCAAATTACCACGCTAGCAATTAAATTGGCTTGTTGGCTGCCACTTTCGCCACCAAGTGGTGTCACAATTATCAATTCTCCTGTAGGTGAACGTTCAAGTAAAAGATCGGGATTTGCCAAACATAACTGGTAAAATTGCGAGACAGTTAATTTCGTAATTGGATCTAAATTCAAGACAGTTGTCATCACTTACATCCTCATTTAGTAGATCTACGGTGTACACACAAGT